>JBLNFC010000113.1:0-4656 GCA_050263355.1 Acidobacteriota bacterium | reverse complement strand
GGCGTACTAAGCTCAATCAATAATGCCTTGGCATGATGCTGCTGCGCGTCAGCCAAAGCACGCCCGATGTACTCATCGGTAATTGGCTGGATTGTGTCGTTAACCGTGATCTTAAGGACTTCGCCTGAAGCCAGAGTCGACCCGAGCAGAAGTGCACCCAGGACCATCAGTAGAACTCGAGTCAGGAAGGTCTCGGATTGCCGATCTCGGGTCTTCGCTCGTGTCAACAAAATGTAGCTCACTCGATGAGAGTTCATGGATTGGGCAGCGGCGGCGCTTTTTCCGCGAGCTTGGCTGCAATTGCGCGCTTCAGAGCGAGAGCCGAGCCGTTTGAGGGTTCGAGTTGCAGGGCCCGATTGACGCTTTCGGCGGCGGTCTCCATCTTATTGTCGCTCAAATCGAGGCGCGCGAGTACCAAAAGAGGTTCTGCGAACGGGCGCAGCCTCAAGGCAGTGTTAGCTTCTGCTCGAGCCGCAATGTGATCCGGCTTACTTTCGAGCGCGCGGGCCAAGCCGGCGTGTGCGTCGGCATTGTTCGCATCGAGCGAGATTGCTTCCCGGAACTCGTTCTCCGCTTCGCTCACGAATCCTTGACCGAGCAATTCGTGTCCTCGCGTGACGTGAAAGCGAGCATGCGTACGCGGATCGGTCTTGGCCAGGCGAGTCTCGGCCTCCGCCTCAATTTCGAGGACAAGCTGGCGAAAAGAGCTTTCGTCATAATTACGCTTAATGCGTTCGAGCGGAATGCCAGGACGGGCGGAAGGGAGAGTTTGTGCGGCTCGTATGGTGGGCAAACCCGTCACAAGATCCAGGAACGCCTTGGCTTCGGAGTCGTTGGGCCGGAGGTTGAGCGCTTCACGTACCTGTCGTGCGGCATTAGGTTGGTCGCCGGCTCGAAAGTAGGAGACGGCCAAATTGAACCGGTAGTCAGGGTCGTTAGGATCCGTCTGGACGGCTTTCTGAAAATATTCGAGCGCGCCTTTGTCTCCGCGACGCGCCGATACCACGCCGAGATTGTTGTAGACCTCCATCAAGGGCAATTGCGAGGCCAAGGCGCGAAAAGCATTTTGAGACTTTGCAAGGTCGCCGTGATAGTAGGCAGCAAGGCCCAGGTAAAAACTGGCTTCGCGGGCAATGGAATCTCCGCTCGGGATTTTTTCAAGAGTGGCGATCGCCTGCTCGTACTGGCGCTCCGAATAATAGCTCTTGCCGAGTTGCAGCAGGGCCGCGGTATAGTTGGGCGAGAGGCGAACGGCGTCCCGAAAGCGGCGGATCTTCTCCTGCGGCATCGTGGCGAGCATGCCCCGAATATAGTTTTCGAAGGCGTCGAGGCGGATGGGGGGAGCAGCCGCTTTGAAAGCGTCGTGGGAAACCGGAAAATCGGGACGAACTATGCGCACCAGATCCCAAGCCAGGGCTGTCTGCAAATCAATCAGCTCAATCAAAGGACCGGATTCGGTAATCTCGGGAGAAAGGCGCATCTTCTCCATATCGAATAACTGGGCTTTGGCAGTGAGGATGCGACCGTCGAAACTGTAGTATCCGAAAACCAGGTAATCGACACCCATTTGCTCAGCGACGCGATAAAGAGTGGCGCGAGATGGACGCAGTGTGACCGGGAGGCCAAGCTGATCAAATGCACGCAGGCGATCGTCACGGCCGATGACATAAAGGGCACGGGATGACATGCGCTGTCCGAGGATTTCAGGAAAGGCGTCGCCGATCCACTGCAAACCGGGCGTACCGGAAACGTTTTCAAAGGGCGTAACGAGCAGCATCTTGCCGCGCGATGCTGGACTCTGGGCAGTTGCGACAGCAACGAGCATGACGACCCAGAGGTTAAGGAAGACGATGCCGCGCACGAATTTCAAGACAGGATAATTATAGCTATTCCAGCAACTCTGGACCGTTAGTCAGCGGCGTGATCCGGTACTTTGGTCGCAGGGTCTGAGCCGTTTTGGGCACTCGCGTAGGGATGAGTTTTACTCCAGCTTGGCAACCGATTATCACCGGTGATCAGACGCGCTCCGCGTTCATAGGTAAAGTAGGACCAAGCCCACTCGATCATGACCAGGAGCCGGTTGCGGAAGCCGATCAGAAAAAAGATATGAATGAACAGCCATGATAACCAGGCGAAATAACCGGAGATATGAATCTTTCCGAATTGGGCCACGCCGGCAGCCCGTCCAATGGTAGCCAGGGTGCCTTTATCGAAATAGTGGAAGGGTTTTCGCGGCTTCTGTTTCAAGTCGCGGCCGATGGTCTTAGCAACGGCGTCGCCCTCTTGCATGGCTACGGGTGCTAGCCCGGGCAAAGGCTTGCCATTCTTGTCCTTCAAGGCTGCGAGATCACCGATGACGAATACCTCAGGGTGGCCGGGGACGCTGAGATCAGGCTCCACCATGACTCGTCCGGCGCGATCGATGGGCGCACCCAGCTTTTTCCCGAGAAGGGAGGCGGCCACGCCTGCCGCCCACAAAATCACGACGGCAGGAATCCTGGTATCGCCGACATAAACCGCGTCGGATTCGACCCGAGTGACCATTGCCGAGGTTTGCACCTCGACGCCCAGCTTGCGAAGTTGACTCTCGGCGCTGCGGGAAAGATCTTCTGAATATGCGGGAAGGACGCGTGGTCCACCCTCCAGCAGGATTATGCGAGTGCGCTTGGGGTCGATCGATGCGAATTCATGAGCCAATACGCGACGCGCAATTTCAGCCAGGGTGCCGGCGAGTTCAACGCCGGTCGGTCCGCCGCCGATGACGACAAAGTTGAGTTGAATTTGGCCTTCACCCTCTGCCGCCTGACGCTCCGCCAGTTCGAACGCGAGAAGGACGCGACGGCGCATTTCAATTGCGTCCTCGATGGTCTTAAGCCCGGGAGCAAAGGGCTCCCACTCGTCACGCCCAAAGTAAGAGTGAGTTGCGCCAGTGGCGATTACGAGGTAGTCATAAGGGACACTAGCATCTGCAAGCTTCACTACCTTGGCTGCGAGATCGATGTCGAGCACTTCTCCGAGCAGCACCTGGACATTCTTCTGGCCGCGTAGGATCCAGCGAATAGGGGCGGCAATGTCGCCGGGAGAGAGTCCCGCGGTCGCAACCTGGTAGAGCAAAGGCTGGAAGAGATGATGATTCCGGCGATCAAGGAGCGTGATCCGCACAGGATGGCGTGACAAACCACGGGCGGCACGTAGACCACCAAATCCCCCGCCGATGATGACGACATGCGGATTGTGCGCCGTACCCATAGTTAATAGATTACCGAAGGGCCCCTGGAGGTCGATGTTTTTGTGATTGGAAAGAAGATTGTGCTACTCCGGCCTGAAGCACAGACCCAAGCCCTTCAGATACGCCTTGAGTTCAGGAAATGGTGCGCTTCGGGTAACATGGCGCGTCAGTGCCTGAGTCTATCAACACGAAGCAGGAAATTCCCCGCCCGTCGATATTAGCGCCGAGCGGGAACTCAGGGCGGCCAATCTCGCCATTGTTAACGTTCCTGCTTCCCTCCATAGCGGACCTCATATTCATCATTCTGTTTTTCGCACTCACCTACGGATCGTTGGCTCCGGCGATGTTGGGCGACGCTGACATTGGCTGGCACATCCGCAGCGGTGAAAACATACTCGCGACGCGCGCGGTCCCACATGTGGACGTGTTCTCGGCGACCATGGCTGGGCGAACATGGTTTGCATGGGAGTGGTTGTACGACGCTCTGATTGCCTGGATTCACCGAGCAGCAGGCCTTAACGGGGTGGTGGCATTCAGCGCTTTTTGTGTGGCTCTGACATTCTCATTTGTTTTTCGGCGGTCGTTGAAGAATGGGAGATTGGCAACGACCGTGCTGCTCCTGCTGTTTTCCATTATGGCGTCGTCGATCCATTTTTTAGCCAGACCACACGTAGTGGGATGGCTATTAACGATCATCTGCTTCTGGATTCTCGACGAATCTCAACGATCCACTCTCGAAGGGCGAGCTGATCCGACACCCATATGTCTGCCGGTGCTGATGATCCTGTGGGTGAACTTGCATGGCAGCTTTGTAATGGGATTTGTATTGCTGGGGATCTATTTCGTAGCCGACGTAGTCACTGCTTTTAGATCTCGCAATGACCAATTGCGTACAGGCGCGCTAGCGCACGCGCGCATGATTGCAGCGGTCTCGCTGATGACAGCGCTGACGAGTCTGCTCAATCCCTACGGCTACAAGCTTCACGTGCATGTTTATCAATACCTCTCGAGCCGGTTCTTCATGCAGCACATTGAGGAGTTCCGGAGACCCGATTTTCACACGGCGCCAACGCCATCCTTTGTGCTCATACTCGCAGTGACGGTAATTGCAATCCTACTTGCACGCGCTCAACTCCGTTGGTCGGAGTGGCTGGTGATCGCGTTCAGTAGCTTTTCAGGACTGTGGGCGGCAAGAAATCTTCCCGTTTCTTCGATGTTGTTGACGCTTACGGTGGCGCCGATATTGTCGCAGTTCTATCGCGGACAGACATTCCATCGATGGCAGCGGCTGCTTGTGTCGCAACAACGATTCACAGCTCTAGAGATGCGTCTTCGGGGTCATTTATGGCCCATCGTGTTGGTTGTCAGTAGCGGAGCGGTGTGTCTAAATCAAGGCGTCATTCTGGGCAGGCAAGTTCTGAACGCAC
>JBLNFC010000112.1:0-5441 GCA_050263355.1 Acidobacteriota bacterium | reverse complement strand
CTGCGACCGTTATATTGATGGTGAGGAATATATCGAGCAGAAAGGTCGGCAGGGGAACGATCATGAGACCGACCATCACCCCTACGAGACTGACGAGAATCAAGTCGGCGAAACGGGTAAGAACGCCGGTGAGATTACCTTTTAGAATCTCCTGCTTGATCCCTAGAGCCTGGGCCTGGAGTTTCGCAATCATGGTTTGGTCAGATCTCTGCGTGCGTAGCGGCATTCCAACGCGGAATTATGAGCAAAACCTTGCCCCGGCCAGCGTTCGGGTGCTGACCGGGGGTAAGGAGTCCGGCGTTAGTCTGTTTTGCGATTAAGCGGCAGCTCCCTTGGTTGAGCTAAGGCGCTCTACCTCGGCCGCGACGTTGGTGAGACCGCTGATGATCGCCCGTGCACGATTGGCACCCGGATCCTTCTGCTGCGGATCCAGCTCAAGCGCCTTTTTGAAGTACGATGCAGCGTCATCGAACTTGGCCCGCCGCAGCAGAACCTCTCCCATGTTGGCTTGGACACTGGGATCAGTTGGGTTCAGTTCCACTGCCCTGGACAAGTTCTCCTGAGCTTCGGTGAGATCAGCCGGTTTCTTGGCCAATGCAATGGCGCCTAGTCCTGCGTAGCTGTAGTACGACTTGGGATTCAGCAACTGCAGGCCGCGGAAAATGGTTTCCGCCTCGTGCAGCTTGCCCTGTTGATAGTAGTTGAACGCGAGAGCCACGATCGCCAGAAACTGCGGATCGTCAACTTGTCCTTCTGGTTTTGTGTTAGCCATAGAAATTTCGCTCCTTTAATTAAGGTTTCTGGAAATCGATGCTATCGTGTCGTTCTTTTTCTTCTCGGCATCCGACAACATCTGTGCGAAATTGTCGTAGCGCTGGATAGCGGCATTTGCGGCAGCCAGCTTAGCCGGATCTCCGCTTTGTTCAGCAGCAGACAAGTCAGACTGAAGCTGTGAGTAACTCTTGCCTCCCGCGGCATTCGCGGCAGCATTTGCCCATGCAGTACCGCTCGTCCCCAAGTCACCGCTGCCGCCGCCGGCAAAGTTCGGCAAGCGCGAAAACGGATTATCCCTGATTCCTGGCGGGAATTGCCCCGGTGAAAACGGGAATGGTTGCCCCGGGCAGATCCCTCCCTGTTGTGGTCCCCCCAACAGCTTCTCCAATTGGCCAAGGGTTTGGGTAATCTCCTGCAAGATCCCCTGCAGCCCGCCTGCACCTTGCTGCGCGCCTCCCAGACCGCCGAGCGCGCCCCCAAGTGACTTTCCGATATCCTGCACGATCGGTCCCAGCGCCTGCATTGCCAGCGGCGCAACTAATTCCGCGACCGGTAAAATTGGTCCCATGTGTTCACTCCTTCCTTCTGAATTGGTTTATCCAACTCACTAGAGTTATCGAACTCGCGTCCGCGAAGTTGCTAGGGGTTTGATCCGGATGCGCCTGCGGCATGGAGCCGCCAGCTGAGCCTGTGAACATGGTGCCGCTCGCCTTGGGCGCGGAGGATGGCCAGATCCTGCCGGGCGTCACTCCAATTCTGCAGATCACAGAACGCCTCGCAACGCCGGGCACGGGCCTCGTGGTCGGCTGGATTCTGATTAAGAATGAATGAAAGCTCCTTGACCGCCCGTTGCGACTCTCCCAGCGCCATGCAAACTGTAGCGAGGGCGGCTCTGCAATAAGTGTTCGATGGCTCAATCGCAGTCAGTCCCTCGAAGATGACCACGGCCTCCGGGTAGCGGCCTTGCCGATAGAGCGCATAGGCCCGATCGGCCAACAAATAGATCTCTTCCTCAGTCCAATTCAGCTGCGCCATATTCACCCTCGAGTCACTGCCACCTGTTGAGCAATGATTGAATCTTCCATTTCCTGCATTTCATGGAGCATTTCGAGCATGGTGCGAATCGCTTGCGTACTAGTCGCGCGCCCAAAGCTGGTGCCGGCATCAAGCGCCACGCTATGTCGCCAGATCATGCTTCGCCAGCGAGCCCGCTGCGTCTCGGGGTCAGAGAGCTGCAGGGCTTCCGGCCGGGGTGGTGGGCCGATATAGGTTCCGGTGAATGGCCTCGCGTCCAACCGCAACTGTTGTTCCCAGCCCAGCGGCAGTTCAGGTGCGGATACGCGTAGCTGCTCACGAAATGGGCGTGTGCTTTCCTGACCGGAAGGCAGTTCCGGTAAAGTTCCCGGCTGTAATGCGGGTAATGTGTAATCAACTCTCATGCTCGCTCCTTCATTCCATTGCCGTTCTAAGCCTCGGTAGCAGCCAGCTGATAAACAAAGTTCAGAATCTCAGCCACTGCTTCGTACATGTCTTCCGGGATCTCATGACCAATCTCGAGATCGAACAGAGTATGCGCGAGCCCGATATTTCGGACGACGGGAACCTTGTGTTCCTTGGCAATGTCGATAATTCTCAGTGCCATCGAGTCCTGGCCCTTTGCCGTCACGGTGGGCGCCTGCATCGCGGCCTCGTCATAGCGTAAAGCGATGGCCAGGTGGGTAGGGTTGGCGATCACAGCGGTGGCCTTGGGCACGTTATGCGCTACGCTCTCGTGCATTAACTGTTCGAAGAGATGCTTGCGCATGTGTTTCACGTGCGGATCGCCTTCTTGCTCCTTGTATTCTTGTTTGACCTCTTCCTTGCTCATCATCATGTTCTTCATGTGAACCTTCTTCTGAATCATGTAGTCAGCCCCGCCGAGAATCAGGAACACCAGGCCGACCTTATAAAGAAGGCCAGATATAAGACTTCCCGCGAGGCTTGCAGTCTGATCCAAACGCATACTCGCGATTGGAATAATGTCCCGCATACTGCCCTTTATTGAACTGTACAAAACCCAAAAAATAACCCCGAACTTGATCAAGTTCTTCACCAGTTCGATATAGGTTCTGGAACTGAAGAAGATGTTTTTGAATCCGGCAAGCGGATTCAGCTTCTCAAACTTGGGTTTTATGATCTCGGCTGCAAACAGGGCCTTCACTTGCACAAAGTTCGCCGCTACCGCCGCGACGACCAGCGCTCCCAAAAGCGGCGCGGAGAGCACTAAGAACTTCGACCATGCAAAGCCCATCCGGCTCAGCATGGCATTCATAGGCATATCACCGCGCATCATATCCGGCTGAAAGAACTGCTTCATGAGGTCGCTCAGCTCGGTAAAGTAAGTAGGGCCTCCTGCGGCGAGGACAGCAGCAGCGGTTATGAACAGCAGCGACTGAATAAAATCGCGGCTTTTAAAAACCTGCCCTTTCTTACGGGCCTCGTTCATCCGCTTGGGAGTCGGTTGTTCTGACTTATCCCCAGCCATCATTTACCTCATTTGCGCAGTTCCAATATCGAGTTACCGGATATGACGAACCAATTGACTGACTTCCCCCAGCATGCCGGCAAAGTACCCAGGCAATCGACCCACAATGTAAGCCAGACCGAGTAACACTACTGCCATGCCCAGCAACGATTTGACCGGCTGGCTCTCGCTGTGAGCATGCAGTCCTGGGGCTGCCCTGCCGAGCATCCCAAAGCTAATGTCCACCAAAAACAACGTTAATAGCGCAGGCGCGCTGAGTTGTACTGCGATCATGAGACTGTCCGCGGTGTAACGCGCCATCTGCTCCACGCCCACAACAGTCCCCGCTGCAAACTTTGGGAAATCCAACAGGGGAACAACCTGAAAGCTCGAGGCAAGAGCTCGTAAGAAAAGCAGGTGACCGTTCAAAAACAGGAAAAGAACTAATGCCGCTTGAAACTGGAGTTGCCCGAGCAGTGAGACGTTGGTTTCCAGTTGCGGTGCGAAGAAGGTCGCCTGGCTCATGCCGCGTCCGTAGTCAATCATCGCCCCAGCCATTTGAATGGCGTTGAATACCACCTGAGATAAGAACCCGAGCGTCGCCCCAATGACACCCTCTTTGACCAGAAGGCACATCACTTTTAACGTGCTCATCTCGCCCGTCACCTGTGGCGTCACTGCCGTGTAAAGGAGCAAACTGATCACGAGCGCTAAACCGATCCGGATTCTCGCTGTCACCGCACGGCCGCCTAGGAAAGGCGTTAATCCGATTGCCAGTCCAAGGCGTGCGAAAATCAAGCCGAGCAGCATGATGAAGGTCGCGACGTCGGTATGAAATCCCAGACTGGCGAGGATGTGTTGAAGAGCAGCGAGCACTGATGCTCCTTAGCGCACCGTCGCAATGCTGTCCAGGAGAACGACCGTGAACTTCACCGCCTGCGCGAGAATCCACGGACCCATGATTGCGATGGTCACGAATACGCCTGTGAGCTTGGGAACGTAGCTGAGGGTCTGTTCCTGGATCTGCGTCGTAGCCTGGAGGATTCCGACCACGAGGCCGATGAGCATGCTGGCCAGCATCGGTCCAGCTGAGAGCAACAGCACGAGCATCAAACCTTCCCGTAATATGCGAGTAATTGTCTCGGCATTCATTTGCAATACCTCACGTATAGCTCAGCACCAACCCACGGACGATTAGAAACCATCCGTCGACGAGAACAAACAGCAGCAACTTGAACGGGAGCGAGATCACGGTCGGTGACAGCATCTGCATCCCCATTGCGAGCAAAATATTCGCGATGACCATATCAACCACGATGAATGGCACGAACAGGAGGAATCCCACCTCAAATGCCTCTTTCAACTGGCTGGTGACGAAAGCGGGTATAAGGACTTGAAAATCCTCCTTGTCAGGCCTGTTCTGTTTTTCCAACGCCGGTGACTGCGCGGCGGGCGTTTGCGAGCCGGAAGCGGCCGGAACGGATGGCGAACCGCCTGGCGCTTGCGCTGGCGATGTCAGAACGGGTGCAGCAATAGCTGCGGGTATGATCGAGGCCTCGCGCCCGCCCGGTGGCACAACTTTCGAAGGCATCTGCTGTGTCGGGGATTGACGATTCGCGAGAGCGTTGTACTCCAAACGGGCGGCCAGATCCATAAAGAGCTCCCGATCTTTCACATGGCTGGGCTGAGATAAGAAATGGCGCAGTGGCTCCTTTGCTTTCTTACTGGCGTCGAATAGGGTTCTTACGCTGGCTTCCGAGAATATGTCTTTCGTATTGGCGACGTTTCCGGCATCGTCGTACATTTGTCGGGCTACGGGAACCATGATGAAGATCGTGAGTACAAATGCCAGTCCCGTGATGATCTGATTGGGAGGCACCTGCTGTGTGCCCAGAGCATTGCGCAATATTGAAAGGACGACCGAGATTTTTACGAAGGACGTCAGCATTACTATGACAAACGGCGCCAGCGCCAGTGCGCCGAGCACGATCACCATGACAATGGGATTTGCCACCTGATTGCCGGTCTGGGCGTGCGCCGCTTGCGGCAGAAGCAGAAGTAGCGTCACTAGAAGCCCTCTGACTGCTCTGGGCATGTGGAACAATTTGCTCATCAGCCTTGACCGCCTTTTTGAAACCAACCGAGAATCTGCCGGAAATCCTTA
>JBLNFC010000111.1:0-4739 GCA_050263355.1 Acidobacteriota bacterium | reverse complement strand
GGCTATTAACAGTTCCATGGGGGCACTTATTACCCTGGGTCAGGGCATGGGACCCAAGTCAGCGTGGCTGGGGCTGCTGCGTGGTTTGGAAGCGATCATCGGATTCGGCCTGCTGACCGCGAGTGTATCCTGGCTCCTCTCCATTTATCCGGTGCTGGAAGCCCGCCGATCTGTGGCTCAGCGCGCGTCACTTCTGCATGACGCGGAACTCAGAAACGATATTGATATGTTCCGTGACTCTGGCGACAAGGTTCACGACTGGGTAATGGGCTTAGCCGCCGACCTCTCCAGCCTGCGTAACCAAATGGCTCAATTTCCCATTTCGTTTTACTTCTACGTGGGAGAGCCGCAGACAAGCTTGTCGGGAACCCTACCGTACTTGAACGAATTGGCTGATCGCGCGGTCGCGTCCGGAATGCCGGCCACGCGTCTGGCGGGCACTGCATTGGGGGGGCAGTAGAGGACTTCGTCAAACTCCTCGCCGAAGCTTTCCTGCGTATCCCTGAGAAGGACAAGAAGGCGATTCTGACCGCATATGCTCGGGAACAGATGTCCGACATGATCTTGCATGAGCAGACAATTCCTTATCGCCAGAACCCCAGCCGTGTTGCCTAACACCAGGTAAATGGGAGGCCCGCCCTCTTTCGTGCCTTTGACATTGGTCGTTATCACGACTAATCTGATTTTGATGGGCAAGTTACAAGCAGAGATTCGACAATCGAAGCCGTTTGACACTCCGGAGCAGGAGGCCGCCCTGGCGCTGGAGCGCACAACTGACCAGCTGCGGCGCCACTACGATGAATTCTTCAAGCGCTACGACCTCACCCCCACTCAGTACAATGCGCTCCGGATCCTCCGAGGCACTGGGCCGGCCGGCCTTCCATGCAGCGAAATAGCCCAGCGCATGATCACACGTGATCCTGACATCACCCGGCTACTCAGCCGGCTGGAACAGCGCGAATTGTGCAGCCGCGGCCGTGATGAAAAAGACAAACGAGTCGTTCTTAGCCGCATTACACCTGCCGGTCTTAAACTGCTGCAGGAAATCGACCAGCCGATCAGGGAACTTAACAAGAACCTGATGAAACATATGGGTGAGAAGAGGCTACGTTCCCTAATTCGATTGCTCGAGGAAGTTCGCAGCGCATGCGAACCGTCCTGACCGTCACCCGCGAGCCGTCTTAGGACGGTTACCCGCCAGTTCATCGCTTGTAGCCGAAGGTGCGCAGCATCTCTTCGCGCGCATTAATGTCGCCCGGGCCTTCTACGCCTTTTGGAGAACTGCCATCTATGACGCCCATCACTCCGCGACCTTGAGCGCTGACGGCAACGATGACCTCGACCGGATTCGCGGTGGCGCAGAAGATCGAGCAAACTTCATCGACGTTGCGCAGGGAGCGTAGCAGGTTGATAGGGTAGGCATTGCGAATAACCAACACGAATACGTGTCCAGCGCCGATGGCCCGGGCGTTTTTCACGGCAACGTCCCTTAGTCCGTCGTCGTTGCCTTCGACCCGTGTGAGGCAGGGCCCTGACGCTTCATTGAAGGCGATCCCGAACTTCGCCGAAGCCACCGTACTCACTACGGCTTCATAGATATCTTCTACCGTTTTTATGAAATGCGACTGACCAACAATGATGTTGGTATCCGACGGAAACTCCAGTCGAACCGACTCCATCTGCACCATGGGCGACTCTTTCAGGGTTGGAATATTCAAGCAGTTTACTTTTTGTTGCTGCTCTTTCGTGTCGGAGTCCGCACCTTGCGTTTGCCGACGCTCCGTTTTTCTTTCGCGTCCGAGAGCCGAAGGAAGGCGGCGGCCGCGGTGTATTGAACGACATCTTTATCGTCATACATGGAGAGTTCTACGGCGTCGAGAGCGCCAGGATCCTCACGTTTCGCGAGCGCTTCCAGGGCAGCTGTGCGAACTAACCAGCTCTTGTCGCTGGTGGCGTTTTCAAGTGCCTTGATGCTGGCGGGATCGGTATCGAAAGCCAGCATTCTGGCAGAAGACGCGCGTACCGGGGAGACGTCATCCTTAGTGAGCATTTTGAACGCCTCCCAGCCAAAGCCGCCGAAAGGAATGAAACCGACACCCTGGGCCAGCCCCAAGGTTGCGAGCTTCTTAGGATCTTTCAGAATGGATTCTTGCGAAGCAAGAAGGCCTTTGCCCGTTTTGCGTTCGCCCGTCAGGATCTCGTAATAGATGTCGTATGCGGCAGGATCTTTCAGTTGCGAAAGAGCCTGGCCGGCAGCTAGTGCCACCGACGGTTCTGGGTCGTCGAGCGCAGCTTTTAAAGCAGGGATACTGGACTTCGCGCGCATTTCACCCAAAGCAAGAGCAGCTGAGGTGCGTACCTCGGCTTTTTCGTCCTTCAACGCCTTCGCGGCCATGCTGATGGCGCGTGGGTTTCCTGATATCAGACCTAAGGCCCGAATGGCCGCGGCACGCTGTTCGGTCTTGTCTCCAGATGCCGCGGTCTGCAGGATTGTCCAGGCCTCGTGCCTGGCATTAGCTGATGGCGGGCGCTTGACGGGTTTCTGCTCTTGGGTTTGCGGCGTAGTTTCTCCGGATGGTTCGCCGTTCTGACTCGCGGGCTGAGATGGAGCGCTGGGAGGCTGGTCTGACTCTGTCTGCGGTGCGTCTTGCGTCAGCAGAGGGAAGGTTGAGATTGCAATCAAAACCACACAAAGCAGCGTCTTTTCCCTTAGTGACACGAACGCCGGCATAAACCTCTTCTACTCGTCAGCGGACGCGTGGAACTAGCGTGCTCGCCGCCTGGCCGAGTTCTTCGATGTAGGAGCCTTGCTTCCGTTCTTGCCAAATACCCGGACGAAAATCTTGTCGATATTCCGGAGCTGTCGGTCGAGGTCGAAAGCCTTGTCAATCTGTTTGCGCGGGACTCGCCCGGTAATGCTTTGATCAGCTAACACCAGGTCGCGGAAGTTCAGCCCCTCTTTCCAGGCGCGCATCGCGTGACCCTGCACCATGCGGTATGCGTCTTCGCGCGAAACACCGTGCTCGACTAGATCCAAAAGCAATTGTCCGCTAAAGACGAGCCCTCCTGTGCTTTCCAGGTTGGCCCGCATCCGTTCTGGGTAGATGAACATTGTGTCGATCAGGTTGGTCGTCTTGTTAAGCAGGTAATCCACAAGCGTAGTGGAGTCGGGCAGAATGATTCGTTCGACAGAGGAATGGGAGATATCGCGCTCGTGCCATAGAGGCACATTCTCAAGCGCGGCTTGTGCGTTGGAGCGGACCACCCGTGCCAGTCCGCTGATCTGTTCGCAGGTGACGGGATTGCGCTTGTGAGGCATGGCCGAGGAGCCCTTCTGCTTTTCGCTGAAATACTCTTCCGCCTCGCGAACTTCAGTGCGCTGCAAGTGACGAATTTCGGTGGCAATCTTGTCGAGTGTGGAGGCAATTACCGCCAGCACCCCGCTGTAGGCAGCGTGCCGGTCACGCTGAATGACCTGCGAGGAGACGGCAGCAGCTTTAAGACCCAGACGAGCGCAGATCTTCTCTTCCAGCTCGGGAGTCAGGTGGGCGAGTGTTCCCACTGCGCCGGAGAATTTCCCGACCCGCATATCTTCCGCAGCGGATTGAAAGCGCTGGATGTTCCTTTGCGTTTCCGAGTACCAGTTGGCCAGCTTGAATCCGAAAGTGATCGGCTCCGCGTGAATACCGTGTGTGCGGCCAATCTGGGGCGTGTCTTTGAATTCCCAGGCGCGACGTTTCAAGACTTCCGCAAGGCGCTGCAAGTCAGCGCTGATGATCTCGGAAGCTTGCTTCACCAGCAGTGCCTGCGCGGTATCGACCACATCATTGGACGTGAGCCCGTAGTGAAACCAGCGCGCCTCAGGGCCGACGATCTCGGCAACCGCGGTCGTAAAGGCAATTACGTCGTGGCGCACCTCGGCTTCGATCTCCTGAATACGCTCCAGGTTGAAGTCAGCCCGTTCGCGAATGGCACGAGCCGCGCTCTTAGGTACAAGACCCGCTTGAGCGAGAGTCTCCGTGGCCGCAACCTCCACCGTCAGCCAGGTGCGAAAACGATTCTCTTCACTCCAGATGCGCCCCATGTCAGGGCGCGTATAGCGCAAAATCACGGTTCGGCTCCTTGTTTTGAAGACCAAGGATTGTAAATCATGGTGAACGCGGCCTCGCTCGGGCCAATCCCATGTTTGCGCCTTCAAAACGGGCGCCGCGAACCTTTGGATGTCCGCCACGAGAGGGCACCCCCTCCCCCCTGGTCTATGAAAACAATGGAGTTGCACAGGCGACAGCATGCAGATCTTTGAGTTATAAGGGTTTATAGGCAAAATCTTGAGCGAGAAGGACTTAGGTTGATGTGGATGGGCTCGCATGCTTAGCTATAAATCAGTATTGCTTTATAGCTCCCAGTAACGTCAAGACATTTGCGAGGGGAATCGCGCGGTGTTTCCCGGACTAGGAAAAGGTGTTAGAGACTGTGCCGAGATTTCGGCGCGTGATCCTAGTCGCGATTTGCTCCGTCTGCTTGCGCGGCTCGCGGTGATTTGTTCGCATCGCAGTCACGCACCCGGCCCGAGGTTTGAAATTGTCTGCTTGAGGGCGCCCCACCTTGAGCGATACGAGCCACCCGAATCGGCGCGAAGTTTATGCGCTCGCGCGGCAAGAGAAGGATCCGCCCGCATACCCGAGATTTGCGGCCGCGCACGCCGCCTCATCCAGGATCGTCCGCTTGAACTAGCGACG
>JBLNFC010000110.1:0-3127 GCA_050263355.1 Acidobacteriota bacterium | reverse complement strand
CGCGTCTAGAATAGTTTCCGCTCTGACGATATTCCCGCGCGATTTGGACATCTTGTTCTCTTCAAATAGGAGCCATCCGTGCGCCACGATTGCGTTCGGCAGGGGCAGACCGGCAGCCATCAAGAAGGCCGGCCAGTACACGCAGTGGAAGCGCACGATCTCCTTGCCGATCATCTGCAAGTCAGCAGGCCAGTACTTCTCAAACTTGCGCGTATCGCTAGAGCCATAGCCAAGCGCTGTGATGTAGTTGGACAACGCATCCATCCACACGTAGATCACATGGCCGGGATCATCCGGCACCGGGATGCCCCACTTGAATGTGCTGCGGCTGATGGAGAGATCCCGCAGGCCGCTGCGGACGAAGGAAACCACCTCGTTGCGGCGAGTCTCAGGACGAATGAACTCCGGCTTGCTCGTATAGAGTTCCAGAAGCTTGTCCTGGAATGCGGACAGCTTGAAGAAATAGTTTTCTTCGCGAACCGTTTCCGTCGACCTGCCGCATTCTGGGCAGGGAGCCCCCGGTCCGACCGCGTCTACATAAAGCTCATCGAACACGCAGTATTGGCCGGAGTACGATCCCTTGTAGATGTAGCCATCATCGCGAATCTTCCGCCACAGTGCTTGAACGCCTTCTTTATGGCGCTCTGACGTGGTGCGGATGAAATCGTCATAGGTCAGCCCCATCCGGTCCCACAATGCCCGGAACTCGCTGGAAACTTCGTCAGCGAAATGCTGCGGCGTTTTGCCCGTTCCCTGGGTGGCGCGTTCAATCTTCTGGCCGTGCTCGTCAGTTCCCGTCAGAAAGAAAGTATCGGAGCCAAGCATCCGCTGGCGTCGCGCCACGGCGTCGCACGCGATTGTGGTGTACGCGTGCCCGATATGCGGACGCGCGTTGACGTAGTAAATCGGTGTCGTGATGTAGAACTTCTTGCTCATTGTCTTAAATTTAGCTCAATCACAAGGACACGAAGGAATACCAAAAGACAAGCCTCGAGACACTACCTTTCCGTATCTCCGTGTCCTTGGTGAAGCGTTTCTTGCCCGCAAAGATATTGCTGAATAGATGCCTGCATCACGGTTTTGAGCGGAATCTGATGTTCAGCGGCTATACGCCGGCAATCTTCGTATTCGGGCGCATAGTTCGTAATGCTGCCGTTCATGCTCGCAACCTTTATGCGCACATCACCCCACACCGTGTGTACCGTCTCCCAGCTGCGGCTCAAACAATGGCGCTGCTCCTCCCGGCGGCGGACACCAAGGGTAGTTGTCTCGGAAAAGATTAGACGCGTCAATCGTTCCGCATCGGCCCCATTGCAGAGCACGGTCAGCAAGGTACCCGGCCGGTTCTTCTTCATTTGCACGGGCACGCCGAAAGCATCCAGTGCCCCCTGCTCCAACAGGCGATCCATCACGTAACCGAAGACTTGAGGATTCAAGTCGTCAAGATTTGCCTCCAGGATCGTGATGGTCTCTTCAGAGATATTGCTGCTCGCTTCCGCTTCACCGATCGTCATTCGTGCCACGTTGGCATGTCCAGCAATATCACGGGTTCCCGCGCCATATCCCACTCGCTCGATTTTCATCTTCGGAAACGGTGAAAACCGAGTTGCTAAGGTCTTCACGATGGCGGCGCCGGTTGGTGTGACCAGTTCAAACTCGAGGCCAGACGAGTATACGGGCGCACCTTTGAGAATCTCGACCGTGGCCGGAGCGGGCACGGGGAATGTTCCGTGTGCACAGCTTACTGTTCCTCCACCTACATTGACTGGGGAGCACACGAGCTCGTCGATACCCAGAGCTTCGATTCCTGCAGCCGCGCAAATCACATCGACGATGGCGTCCACCGCGCCCACTTCATGGAAGTGAATGGACTCGATATCAATGTCGTGAATCTTCGATTCGGCTCGGCCGAGAGCTTCGAAAATAGAGGTTGCATTTGTCCTGGTTCGCTCCGTCAACCTGGCGCTGGCGATGATCTTCTTGATTTCACTCAGACCACGGCCATGAGCGGGAGGCTGAACGGTTTCAGTGGAGTCATGATGATGATCGTGGTTGTGCTCGTGATGCTGACCCTGCTTATGCGAGTGATCGTGTCCGTGTCCATCCCGCTGCTTGGCTCGGTTTTGTTCCCAGAACACTTCACGAGGCAGTTCCTTTTCGCCATGCACCAGAACATCAACTTTGGTTGCGGTGATGCCGCTGCGGTTCACCCTGGAGACTTCCAGACGGGCTCCGATGTCCAATGCAGCTAGGACGTCCTCAAAGAGTTTCGCTGACACTCCGGAATCGATCAAAGCCCCAAGGAACATGTCACCACTTATCCCGGAGAAACAATCGAGGTAGGCAATCCGCATAACGCAATCACTGGCCGGCAGTTGTTGGTCGTTGTCGTGAGGCGCTAAAACGGAAGAGGTTGGCCGCTTAGACAGGGAAGACCAACAGCTGACGAATGAATTTTCATCATAGGGTACGCTTCCCGAAGCGTCAAACGGGCGCCGACCGTCTGGTCTGTTAGAATCACTAGTTTCTTCAACATCTTAGAGGCTTGTTTGTACCGACATTTGCAACGCCGGCTGGCCCAGCAGGTGCGCGATTTCCTGCTGCGCACCTACAACATCGACCAGCAAAACATCGTTATCGAGCAGCCCCCCAAGGTGGAAATGGGCGAGTACGCCCTGCCCCTGGCTTTCGAATTGGCGAAACAACTGCGGAAAGCGCCGCGAAAGATTGCCGAAGAGATTGTCACCGGAATCGGGCCGCTCGAGGGTTTCGAGAAGCTTGAACTAGCCGGGGGAGGTTATATCAATGCGCGCGTTAAGCGCGATCTCGTAGCTGCGGATCTGCTGGCCGACCGGAAGCCTGCAACCGAGGTTCCGGCGGGTAAAGTTTTGGTTGAACATTCCAGCATCAATCCCAACAAAGCCGCGCATATCGGTCATCTTCGTAATGCTGTCCTGGGAGATACGTTTGTCCGCCTGCTGCGTTATGCCCAACGCGAGGTCGATGTCCAGAACTACATCGACAACACCGGCGTGCAGGTTGCCGATGTCATTGTCGGCTTCCTTCATTTGGAAAAGAAGTCCCGTGCTGAAATCGAAGAGCTGACTCGGCGGGAGCGGTTCGACTA
>JBLNFC010000109.1:0-3399 GCA_050263355.1 Acidobacteriota bacterium | reverse complement strand
ATCCTCGAACGGTGGCCTTCAGGTTGCTTTCTACACGGCCAACTACTCTTCATGGTGGTACCTAAATTTTGGTCCCCCGACCGGATCAAAGTTGACGAAATCGGTGTACGAAGGTGCTCAGCGTTCCGCATTTCACTCTCCCCCCAACTAAGCCGGGGATCGATGTGTACGGAAATGGAAGAGGTTGCAATGTCATCGTGGGCCGCTTCCTCGTTTCGCAATTGACTTTTGCAACGGACGGATCAGTCCAAAGCCTCGCCATCGATTTTGAACAGCACTGCGAAGGCATGGTGCCGGCCCTGTACGGTTCGGTGAGAATCAACTCGACCGTGACCCTCGTGCCGCGGGTGTCAGTCGCAGACGCTACTGCACTTAAGGGGAACGTAGGCACGAATGGAGCTAGTATTATCCTCTCGCTTTCAATCCCGAGTACGCAGCCGGTTTCGGTGCAATACAGCACAACGGACGGTACCGCACTGCAAGGGAGGGATTACCTAGCGAGCACAGGCACGGTGCAATTTCAACCCGGCACAACCTCGCGGGCGATCACAATTCCGGTTATCGGCGATCGTTTGGCAAGGGGCAACAAAATCTTTCATGTTGCCCTCACGGCCCCGAATGGAGCTCCGATGGGCGACGCCAAGGACAACGTCAAAATCCTTGATCCCAACATTGCTATGAAGGTGCTCGCCATGTACGGCGAACCGGGGGATTACATCAGCCCCGGAGTGTTTCTGGCAACCATCGCTGACGGCGTCTTTACCCCGACTCGCAATTATGACAATGGCGTGAGTATTGCCCTGAGCGCGGGCGACATGTGGCAGGTGGACCTTGCGGCGCCGAATAATGCCACTATCGTTAAAGGCGCCTACGACAATGCTCAGCGCTTTCCTTTTCAGACCCCGCCGGCCCCAGGTTTGAGTGTGTATGGTGCGGGTCGTGGATGTAATACGCTGACAGGGCGTTTCGTCGTGAATCAAGTCGGGTACAACAGCGTGACAGGCGCGGTTCAGCAGTTCTCGGCCGAATTCGAACAGCACTGTGGGGGTGCAGTGCCTGGTCTGTTTGGCTCCATCCGCTGGAACACAAAAATACGGCAGTTCTCGATTACCGATGCAACGGTCGACACGGTAAATTCCACCGCTACGTTCACAGTCACTCTTAATCCGGCAACCTCAAATTCGGTTTCGGTGAAGTTTGCGACCTTCGACGGAAGTGCTGTTTCGAGCATCGACTATGTAAACACGTCCCAGACTGTGTCTTTCGCTCCGGGACAAACCCAACAGACGGTTACAGTCCCTCTCCTCACCTCCAATGCTGGCGGAAAGCAATTCTTCGGCGTCCTTACCGCGCCTTCAGGTGCGCCAGTGTGGATAAAAGAGGGAGCGGCAACTTTCTAGAAGAGGAAAAACTGGTTTCCCGGCAAGGCAGATTGCGTATCCCTGCCCAAAAATCCCCCTTATGAACCACAACTTAGCCACACGGACATACATACGTCAGCGTAGAACGCCCATATACCAGTGTTTCTGGGCAAGACCCTCTGGTAAGGCGCACGAAACCGGCGGTTTCTAGAGAGCCTATTTATTCTCCTCGAACAGTGCGGCGCTCAGTCTCAAGCGCATCGCGGTAGAGCCTCAGGGTGGATTCGACGGCGCGAAGTTCGGTTTCCACCTGCTTGCGTTGTTCCGCGTCGCTCTCTTCGGTGATTCGACCATTCAGGAGATCGCGCCTTTGCTCCAAGTCGTCGATGTGATCTCGAACCGTTCTGTCCATGGCCGAAGACCTCGTCTAATACATCGCCACCTATCTTGTTCAGACTCTCATCCACTTCCTCTAAGAGGCGCTTATGATCGTGATGCGCTCGTGTGCGCGGCGGCGTTTCCGCTGTTCGTCCCTGACCAAGAAAAAAATCGCCTAATTGCAGCCATCGTGCCTCCTGCACTGCACCATCGGGGTCAGGTGGCCTCGAGTCGATGTGAATCATGTAACCCCTGAAAGCCATGAAAAATCAATCTCAGGGGTTCGATGAAAAGAAGTTACTGAGGGTTTGTTCTGTACCGAACAAACATTGGCAACCTCTCGTCAGAAGAGGTGCTTCTTAAGGAAACTACGCGGGGACGGTCAGGAGCTGGCGAGACATTAACCCTCAGGGGAGGACGTTTCTGTCCATTGCCTTTGTCCGGCCCCCGCCGCGTACGGGTACCTCTTTTGGTAGCACGAGGAAAAAAGCCCAAGCTCCTCTCCAGCGGCTTGGGCCTTTTTCTATTTCCAGCCGAGAGTCCATCTTCGCTTCTCCCTTTCCTGTGATGATGCAGGCTAGAAACCCAGTCGCCGAAGTAGATACTGGAAGCGGGGCTCATTACGCACTGCGTCGTACACGGGCGCCACTTTGAGAGTGGTAACAGCGGTCGAGTGCTGGGCGTACGCGGCCTCAAGCGTAGCAAGCAGCCGCTCCTTGTCCCCAGTGCCAGCATACGCAAGCGTTGGCATGGTCACGCACTCGGCGAGCCTGCGCGAGTAATTCCCTTTAGGGCAGCAATCTCAGACCGAAGTTGGTCGAGTTCCACCGCCGTCGTGACGGTGGAGACTTTTGGCTTATTCGGGCTAACGACGGCCTTCAATACGTACCCAAAACTTACACCGTGTCGGACGGCGACATGGCTCTCCTAAATTCGATCTTTGTATCGCCGTGAATTCAAGAAGCCCTGCCATCGAGCAGGGCAAGATCGGAGAATGAGGCGAACTCGTGTCTCGCGGGGAGTCCTGCAAATGACAGTAGCCCAACTATTCACGTTTGGAGGGAGAAGTTATCTCCTTGGTCTCCTCGTCTTCGCTGGGAGGCGCCTCGCATTTGTGATTCCTGAACGCACGAAAGAAGTCACGAGTGGCCTTTGCGGGATGACTCATTGCTGCGCGGGGTGTGGTGAATAACCGGTGGCATTCACTACACCTCGCAGAAACTGGTACGTCGCGCGCGCAGGTCACGTCATTGAGTACTCTCATCATGGCGCCAGTCTCCCACAGATAACAGGGATGCGCTACAAAACGTTTGGGAGCTAAGCCGGGGTGTCGCAATAGCTTTAGGAGTGAGGGAGGGTCTTCAGAATGCAGGATTCGTGGATGTGCTTGCGCAGGCAATGACCACCCTCATTCGCCAGATCGCCACGATGTATGGCTCTGGGCAGTGCTTGGACCACAAACCTTAGTACCTTACATCCACGTTCCTGACGTACTTTGTGCGGGTATTGTAAATGGCATACGCTTGCTCGAAGTTGGTTGGCGACATCAATGAAGGCAGTTACGATGTCGTGCTTTTCGCGGGGGTAATCGCTGTACTCAGTGCGTTTGGTCGCGCACTTCTGCTCCCCACAGCCATAGTCGTTGTTCTCTTCGCGATCG
>JBLNFC010000108.1:0-2858 GCA_050263355.1 Acidobacteriota bacterium | reverse complement strand
GTCTTGTGATCCACATCACATCCCGCCGTGACTCGTCGCACAGTCCAGGGGTCGCTGAAACGCGTACTTTCATATCCAGAACAGGGGTAATCAGGCCAAATGACTGAGAAGAAGAAACGCGAAAAGGTTAACGCTGAAATCACAGCAGCCCATCTGATTCAATTCGCCCGCGAAGTGGGCACGGGCATGACTCAGGAAGACGCGATCGAGTTCCTGAACCGCCACGGGCGCGCTTACGATATGTGGAAGCACATGATGCAAGCCGGCGAGGACTACATTAAGCAGACTCTGCAGCGCGAGCCCCCGGCGCGTGCGCGTATGCAAACTCCTGAACCGGCACGCCGGTATATGGTGGTCTAAACCCTTCCAGGCCGCATTTTTTTCTTAGTTCAAGAACACGCAGCGGCGTAGTGCCCTTACCTATCGGCCAGAGCGAAACTCAGGTCGCTGCTTCCGACTAGTAGAACGCCACCGTCACCCAATAGGCGCCATTCGGATACGTGGGAGTATGGGCATAACACGCGCCTACAGCGTAGCTGCGCAAGTTGACATCACTGATCGCCTTCGCTGCCGCAGGGGCCAGTTGATCAGGCTGCATGCTCGTAAAGGTCAACACATAACGTAGCGGGCCCAAGCCACTGACGGCGTGCGCGTCAAGCTTGTCCCGGCTTGCCATTGAACACGCGGCATCGCGGAGGCTGCCCACCTGAACGCGCTTAGCTTGCGCCGCTTTCGCGGGACCTCTGCTTTGGACGATTGCCGCGGAAACCAGGTCTTCGGCCTGCTGCGGCGGATAGGTAGGCATCTCGTGTCCGAAATCCTCAACCACATAGATGCGGCTGCCAACTCTCGCCACAGCCAATCCGACGACGTTGTAGTCCGGACGCAGCAGGTTTTCGCGATGATGGGGTGAATGCATGAGCCCATCGTGCGCCTGATCGACATTTGCATCGAGGGCGACGTTTTCTCCGGCCTTATCAAGATGCAGAGAGCTGATTGCCACCCGTTGCTGCAATGGCGCTTCGCCCGTGAACTGGTGAGACAGTTCGCCTCTGACCGCCATGGCGGCGGCATGTTCCCGGGCGGCAGCGCTCAAGCCCGGATCCAGTTGCAGGGCAGATGCCCCCACACGTTCGCGCTCGAGGTTTGTGAGTTCCAGCAGCCGTTGCTCGGCCCGAGGATCGTAGTTCCTGAATTGCTGAGCGGAGACAGAATGAACGTCGGCCGTGGACGAAGCCGCTGCGGTTCCGGCCCGCAGCGGGTCAGCGCCTCCCAACAGCAGCGCCAGCGTGAGTAGGACGGCCAGTCGCATCGTGTCCAACGTGGCTCAGATGCGGGGGAGGGCACAAACTTAGGCTTTGATTCCACAAGGCTAGACTCTAGAATTGAGCTCAGCCACTTACCATGGACACAGCTCTGTTAGTTACCCTCGTCCTGCTGAACCTCGGCGTGTTAGGTGCCCTGATTGCCTTGCTGCGCAAGGGTTTTCAGCCCTCGGTCGAGGCGGAGAGTCTTAGCGAAGTGTCCTCGCAGTCGAGCAAGATTGATCTCTCGATTTCTCAAGGACTTAGGTCGGTCACCGCCGACATGGCGGCGCGTCTGGAAGGCACGAAGGGTGACTTGCGGCAACAGGTCACTGACCGGCTGGCCAGGGGTTTCCAGGAGATTCGCGAGTCCGTGGAAGGCCAACTGGCCAATGGCAGGACGGAGCAGACCCAGCACCATCTCCAGGCGCGCCAGGAACTAACGAGTTCTTTGGCCCTGACCACGTCCCAGTTAAAGACCGAGTTCGACTGCCTGAACCAGAAAACGGCGCAGAGCCTTGACAGCATTCGCGACCGGGTTGATGCCAAGCTTATGGAAATCACCCAGCAGGTGCAGGACAAGCTTGATCAAAACATCAAGGAGGGCTTTGCCCAGTTCGAAAAAGTCCAGCAGCATCTCAAAGCCGCCGAAGAACAACTGCGCGAAGTGGGCGCCATCGGGCACTCGATCAACGATCTGAATAACCTGCTCAAGCTGCCTCACATGCGCGGCAAGTTCGGCGAAGCCAGCCTGGAACGTTTGCTTTCCGACTTCCTTCCGGCACACATGTATGCATTCCAGTCGTCACCTGGTGAAGGCGGCGGGCGCGCTGACGCCATGATTTACTTTCCGGATCGTCGTTTACCCATTGATGCGAAGTTCCCGCGGGAGCAGGTGCTCGCGTTGTTCGAAAGCAGCGATGAAGCCGAGATCAATGAGGCACGGGTCCGCTTCGTCAAAGTGATGAAGGAGCAGGCCAAGCGCATCAAGGCGTATATCCAGCCGGAAAACGGCACGACCGATATTGCCTTGATGTACCTCCCCAGCGAAACGCTGTACATGGAAGCGGTGCGCAGTCGCGAACTCGCGGACTGGCTGAACCAGCAGCACGTCTTCCCGGTTTCGCCAAATACGCTTCTGATGACTTTGCAGACGATTGCACTCGTGCACAAGTGGTATGAGGTCGCGAGCCGGTTCGAAAAGAGCCGCCTGGAACTTGGAAAAGCCCAGAAGTCTTTCGACCACTTCCAATCGCAATTCGAAAACGTTGGGAAGAGCCTGAACAAGGCGCAGGAAGCGTTTGATACGGCATCGAAACACCTGAAGACCTATCGCGGACGCGTGAGCGTGTTGAGCGGGCAGGAACAGCTGGAACTCGATTCGCCGAAACAGGAAGTCGAGTTGCCGCTGACGGATAAGGCCAGCGCGTAGGGTGCTTACGTAGGGCGGGTGCCCTCACGTGCCCGGCGGAATTCTCCGATTTACATGATCGTTGCTCGATTTGGCCGAGCTTCGCTCGGCTGCCCAGACGAGGGCGTCTGGGCCTACGTGGG
>JBLNFC010000107.1:0-6417 GCA_050263355.1 Acidobacteriota bacterium | reverse complement strand
TCGTATCCGGCTTATTCCTATCCCGCCTACTCCTATCCTGCGCAGAATTCCGGGGAGAGATCGGACCTGGATTACTCCTATCAGCAGAAGCGCAACATGGAAGAGTTAGACCGGTTGCAGGAAAGAGTTGATCGTCTGGAGCAACAACGTGCCTCGGCAAGTGTTCCACGTCCACCTCAATATGAGGCGCAAACCAGATCGTCCGCTCCCGTAATACTCGTCTATCGCGACAAGCACACCCGCGAAGTCGAAAATTACGCCGTTGTCGGTCAGACGATTTGGATCTTTAACGAGCAGCGGGCCACACGGATCCCATTGTCCCAGCTTGACCTGGATGCAACCAGAAAAGCCAACGAGGACCGTGGAGTGGAGTTCCAGATCCCTCCCTCCCGCTGAGCTGCGCTTTGCACCACATTCCGGCGTTTGCACCTGCGCCCGTACCAATTAGAATGTAAATACCCTCAATCCATCAGCCACTGGGGAATAAGTGTCTCAATTCGTACACCTCCATCTTCATACCGACTATTCGAGGCTCGACGGTGCTTGCGATGTGGAGAAACTCGTCTCGCGGGTGCAGGAACTGGGCATGCCTGCCGTCGCTATGACCGATCATGGAAACATTTTCGGCGCCGTACACTTCGTCAATGCTGCCCATAAGGCTGGCGTCAAACCCATCGTCGGATGCGAACTCTACGTCTGTAAGAAGGAGGACCACCACATCCAGCGCACCCCGCCTGAGGGCGACACCTACAATCATTTGCTGGTGTTAGCGGAGAACGAAGAGGGCTACCGAAACCTGGTCCGCATCACCTCGGAAGCATCGCTGCACGGCTTCTATTACAAGCCTCGCGTCAGCAAGAGATTCCTCTCCGAGCACTCCAAAGGTCTCATCGCGCTCTCTGGATGCCTGAAAGGAGAAGTAGCCGAATTTCTGACCGAGGAGAAGTACGAGGCTGCGAAACAAGTGGCCGCCACCTACCGTGACATCTTTGGCCGTGACAATTTCTTTCTCGAACTTCAAGACCAGGGCCTGGAGCAGGAACACAAGATCCGGCGCAACCTCCATCAACTCGAGAAAGATCTTGGCGTTCCGCTAGTCGCCACCAACGACAGTCATTACCTATGCGAAGACGATGCTCACGCCCAGGATGTAATGCTCTGCATACAGACCGCCAAGTCTATCCAGGATCCAAACCGGATGAAGTTCCACGGCAACCAGTTCTTCGTTAAGAGTTACGAAGAGATGGCCCGTGTCTTCAAAGACTCTCCCGATGTGCTGAGTCGTACTGTCGCCATCGCGGAGCGCTGCAACATGCGCCTGGAAAAGGTGAGCAGCCCCTTTCCCCACTTCGACGTGCCGCTCGGTTACACCCTCGACAGCTATTTTGAGCACGTTACGCGTGAAGGATTCTCGCGTCGCATGGAGGCGTTGCGCCAGATTGCCGACCGGGGCGGACTGAAGCATGGTTTGGCCGATTATGAGCAGCGGCTGTCACGCGAGATTTCCATCATCCAACAGATGAGGTTTTCCGGCTACTTCCTCATAGTGTGGGATTTCATTCGCTACGCCAAGGAGCACAATATCCCCGTCGGTCCGGGCCGCGGATCGGCTGCGGGCGCTCTGGTTGCGTACTCGCTTGGCATCACCGACATCGACCCGCTGCAGCACGAACTTCTCTTCGAGCGCTTCCTGAATCCCGAGCGCGTTTCCATGCCCGACATCGATATCGACTTCTGCATGAACCGCCGTGGAGAAGTCATCGACTACGTAACCCGCAAGTACGGACGCGAGAACGTAGCCCAGATCATCACCTTTGGCACCATGGCAGCGAAGGCGGCGATCAAAGACGTGGGCCGCGCCATGGACATCCCTTACACCGATGTCGATCGCATCGCCAAGATGGTGCCCACCACGTTGAACATCAAGCTGGAAACAGCTATCAAGGAATCGCAGGCCTTGCAGGAAGCCTACGAAAAAGATTCGCAAGTCCGCGAACTACTGAATACCGCGCTCAAACTTGAAGGTTTGGTCCGGAACGCAGGTGTGCACGCCGCGGGAGTTGTCATCGCTCCGCAGCCCCTGACTGAACTGGTCCCTCTCTACCGGACCAAAAATGACGAAATCGTGACTGCCTTCGATATGGTGGCCATCGAAAAGATGGGCCTGTTGAAGATGGACTTCCTCGGTCTGACCACCCTCACCATTCTCGACGACGCTCTCAAACTCATCGAGCAGGTGCGCGGGCAGAAGATCGCGTTGCAAGACATCCCCCTCGAGGACAACACCACTTACGCCAGCGTCTTCCACAAAGGTCTGACCTCCGGCGTCTTCCAGTTTGAATCGCATGGCATGCGCGACGTCTTGCGCCGTTACCAGCCCAATTCCATCGAGGACCTCACCGCTTTAAACGCCCTCTACCGGCCCGGCCCGATTCAGGGTGGCATGATTGATGACTTTATCGAGCGCAAGCACGGTCGGCGCAAGATCGAATATGAGTTACCCGAACTGAAGGAAATTTTGGCCGAAACCCTGGGCGTGATTGTCTACCAGGAGCAGGTCATGCAAATCGCCAACCGCCTCGCAGGTTACTCGCTGGGCGAAGCCGATCTCCTTCGTCGCGCCATGGGGAAGAAGAAAGCCGAAGAGATGGCGCAACAACGCGAGCGCTTTGTGCAGGGTGCTACGCAGCGTGGCTTCCCCAACAAGAAAATCGAAAAGATCTTCGACCTCATGGCTCAGTTCGCGGGATACGGTTTCAACAAGTCACATTCCGCTGCCTACGCCTTGCTCGCCTACCACACGGCCTACTTGAAGACTCACTACCCTGTCGAATTCATGGCGGCCCTGCTGACCTCGGTCACCGGCAACACTGACGACGTTGTGAAGTACATCAACGAGTGCCGTGAAATGGGCATCGCTGTAGAGGCTCCTGACATCAACGTTAGCGACGCGACCTTCACGCCGCACGGCCCAGCCATCCGTTTCGGTCTGGCTGCGGTTAAGAACGTTGGGCACAATGCCATTGAGTCGATTGTCGCCGGCCGGCAGAAGCTTGGCCGCTATGAAAACATCTTTCAGTTTTGCGAGAACGTCGATCTTCGCATGCTCAACAAGCGCGTCCTGGAGTCACTCATCAAAAGTGGAGCAATGGATTCGCTGGGCCGCCGTTCGCAGTTGATGGCGGTAATCGACAAGGCCATCGAACGCGCGCAGAAGACACAACGCGACGCGGAATGCGGACAACACGGCCTCTTCGGTGTGTTTCAGCAGGAGGACGCGAACGATCACAACGACAAGCTTCCCAACCTGCCGGATTGGGATGAGCACACCCGGCTCGCTGCGGAAAAAGAAATACTTGGCTTCTTCATCCCCGGACATCCGCTTGAAAAATATAAAGACAAGCTGGAAGACTTTCGCGCCCTCACCACAGAAGATATCTGCGCCCTGAAAAGTTCAACTGGTAAGGACGAGATTTTCGCTGGTGGTGTAATCTGCAACCTTCGCGTCCTCAAGTCCAAAAAAGGCGAATACTATGCGCAGGCCAACCTTGAGGACATGTTAGGTTCCGTCGAAATGCTGGTCTTCCCTGAAGCGTTCCGACGTTTGCAAGACAAGGTCAAATTGGAAGTCCCGGTTCTTATCAAGGGAGGCGTCCGGATCGAAGAAGGAGCCAATCCCAAGCTCACCGTCAGTGAGATCACGCCTCTGGAAGAGGCCAGGCCCAAGCTGCCGCGCTCCTTGCGAATCCGCATTCCGCTGGAAACCGCCACCGACTCCACGGTACAGGCCTTGCATAACCTGTTCATCGAACGCAAGGGAGACTCCAAGGTGCTGTTTGATGTTGAGCGGCAGGGCGATTTCATGGTGGTCATGGAAGCGGAGGGCTATAATGTGCAACCGGATCGGAACTTCATCGCGCGGGTAGAAGAGTTGTGCGGCCGCGGCGCCGTGCGTGTCATAGATTAAGCTTTTTGGAGAAAACTTCTGAGACGGAATCGAGCGTTAGGTGCGACCTCTGCCGTGCAGGTAGCCATTGATGTTCCCGATCATGTCGCCGCTTCTGATTTTCTGCTCAGCATGGTAGAAGGACAGTGGGAGCATTCCAGGAACGGTAACGGGAAGGCGATGGACTCGGCAATCAAGGCACAACAGGAACTCGAAAAAGTCGAGCAGCAGATTGCGCAGATGGAGCCGGTTGCCGGACAGGACCAGGATGCTCTTGCCCAGATCCATCAGCTGCGCGAACGCGTCGACGCCCTCCGCCAACAGATCTATTCGCACATGAATGCGTGGGCTAAGACCGAGCTGGCCCGTCATGCGCAGCGGCCCTACACGCTGGATTACGTGCAGCGTATCTTTACCGAATGGAGCGAGATTCACGGCGATCGTGGATTCGCCGACGATGCGGCCATCGTGTGTGGCATGGCGCGCTTCCACGGCGAAGACGTCCTCGTGGTTGGTCACCAGAAAGCTCGCGATACCAAGCAGAAAGTTTACCGGAACTTCGGAATGCCCAATCCCGAGGGATACCGCAAGGCTATCCGCGCCATGAAATTCGCGGAGAAGTTCGGCCGCCCCGTGTTCACCTTTGTGGATACGCCGGGAGCATATCCGGGCTTAGGCGCGGAAGAGCGCGGTCAGGCTGAAGCCATCGCGCATAACCTTCGCGAAATGGCGCGCCTCAAAGTCCCTATCATCACCACCATCACGGGCGAAGGTGGCAGTGGCGGCGCGCTTGCCATCGCTGTGGCCGATCGCGTCCTGATGATGGAGAATTCGATCTACTCCGTAATCTCGCCTGAAGGTTGTGCCTCTATCATGTGGCGGGACGCCACCAAGAAGAGCCTCGCCGCTGAAGCCCTTCGCATCACAGCCGGCGACCTGACCAAATTAGGCTGCGTCGATGGCACCGTCCCTGAACCCGAGGGCGGCGCGCACACCGACCACGACGCCGCGGCCGCGCTGCTCGATACCGCTCTGCAACAGCACTACGCCGACCTCAAGAAGATGTCGACCGAACAACTCGTTTCCTCGCGCTACCAGAAGTTCCGCAACATGGCCCAGTTCTTCAGCGTGGAAGCGTAAACATCTAAATCTTTAAGGAACGCTGGCTTTGCCTCCAGGTAGCGCCGAGTAAAGGGGAACACATTGAGGGCTTTAGCCCCGGGGTAGCGCCGTGTAAAGGGAAACACATTTGAGGGCTTTAGCCCCGGGTCGCGTGGAAGAGCGGCGATTAGCGCCCGTTCTTTTGGCGCTAATCTGGGACCCACATTCGAAGATGCGCCTCATGGACACGCTGCAGCGGGTGTCGTAAAGGTATTTTTGAATGAATACCAGCCATTTACCGCAATCGAAGGCGACTGGCGCGAGAACCAGGAAAAGAAGACGAGTTCCTGCGGATGATACGTGAACCCGCCCAGCACCGTGTTGAACGCAGTTCCGGTTAGCGGATCGCCAACTTCCAGATTGCCTTGACAGCCAGATACCTGGCCGATGTTACCCCACGCTGGGGTGGAATTGTTGATCAGTGGGTCGTCCATCCACTCTCCCAATTCATGACTGAGAGCGTGAATGTCTTGGATTGGAACGCCGAAAATCCCCGGGTCACTGTACGACGCGACCGCATAGGTTTGATTGCTGACAGTCGTGCTGTGGTACCCGAGAATGCAGCACCCTCCGCCAGTGGTCCAGAAAACGTCGTAGTCGAGAAACAACGCCAGGCTCGTGGGAGGAATAGCCAGGGTGGTAATCAGGTTATTAGCGATAGCGTCGAAGTAGTTGATATCAACCGCCCCCACCTTCTTGCTTCCGCAAAACGTGCCCAGGATTCCGCCGACGGCTGGCGGCACAACAATGGTCTGAACCGTTTTTTGCGAGATGGGCGAGAACTTCACATGGTAGTTGGGCGACACGCTACCCACCGAATTCCAGAAACTGGCGCGCTGGAATGCATCGATGTATTGAGTCGTCCCCACGTTTGTAGTTCCGGCAACGAATGGGAAACTCTTCAGCAGGGGCGAGTTCTTCACTCGATAAATAGGCGTTTTCGTGTCATTGCAGGCGGTCTGTCCCGGGGCAATCGCCACTGAACCGAATTTGAACTTTACCGGAATAATCACCAGCGGGATGTTGGTGGTCACATTGGTAGTAGAGGGATCGGTGCCCACCATGGTGAACGGATAGTTGGTTCCCTGGTAATTGAAGCTGCTTGACCACAGAGGGACGTTGGCGCCAGCCGACGCTGCTTTTATCGCTTGCGCTGGATTGCCCCGCCGGATTGCCGTGAACATAGGCTTGCCGGGGGCCTGTCGAGTAGTTTGCGCGAGGGCCGTTGCGAAGATGAGAGATACGAAAATACCGGCAAGCACAAAGCTGCGCTTCACGTTCAAAGTTCCTCCTCAATGCTGCAATGGGTG
>JBLNFC010000106.1:0-3043 GCA_050263355.1 Acidobacteriota bacterium | reverse complement strand
CAGCCACATTGCCTGGCAGAAAAAAGATATTGGCATGATGGAAATTCCCATGTGCTCCGATTTTTTTCCGCATGGTTCCGTAACGGCGCAGTTCGGAATTCTCCGGGAATCTCCTCCCGTGCCCGGCATCTGTGAGCGCGCTGTCTTTATTGTTAATAAAGAAGGAAGGATTGCTTGGGCCAAAGTCTATCCGCTTGACCAGATGCCCAATTTCAAGGAAATGTTGAGCGAAGTAAAGAAACTCAACGGTTAGTCACGGCAGCCTTGCGCACAACGCCCTTTAGCAATGTTGCCAATGATGGTGCGGGGAAATGATCTGCGGGAAATGATCGTTCCGGAAGAGAGTGCCCCAGCTACCGAGTGACTACTCGATCCGCCTGGTCCCGCCGCTTGCCCTGGATCTCAATGAACACATTCACTAGCGACACTGCCGCGGGCGTAACTCCCGGTATCCTCGACGCATGGGCGAGGGTGTGTGGCCGCACCTTGACCAGCGTCTCCTGCATCTCGCGCGAAAGGCCACTCACCGAGCGGTAGTCAAACCACTCGGGAATGGTTCGCTGCTCAGCCTTCTTCAACCGTTCGATAGCCTTTTGCTGTTGCTGGAGATATCCCGCATACTTGACCTCAGTCTCCACCGACTTGATTTCGTTGCGGACCTCGGACGATAACCGCGGGATAGGTTCGCCTGCATCCACACGAGTTCCTCGATCTCTGAAGAAACTTGGCAACAGCTCGATTAGTACAGGTACCAGACATTCAATCGATAGTTCCGGCCGCTTCAGAACTTGAGCCAAGGTCTGTCCCATAGCAGCGGAAAGATCAAAGCGCGCGCAGACGTTCTCGTCCACTTGGCCGAGCGAAGGTCGGCTCCTCTCCTCCGCTGCCTTCTGAATCTTCTCGATCATCTCCGGCGTAACCCTGGTCTTCTCCAGCACGCCTTTCATCTGCTCAAGGCGATTCTGCTTTGCCAGGTACTCGGTCCAGGCCTCGTCCGAGATCAATCCCACTCGGCGTCCGTGCGGTGTCAAACGGCGGTCAGCGTTATCGATGCGCAGGTGCAGGCGGAACTCCGCGCGCGACGTGAACATACGGTAAGGTTCGTTGGTTCCCTTGGAGATCAGGTCGTCGATCAGAATGGCGGTGTACGCCTCGGTCCGATCCAGGATCAGCGGAGGCTCTCCCTTGACCTTCAGCGCGGCATTGATCCCAGCCATCAATCCTTGACAGGCAGCCTCTTCGTATCCGCTAGTACCGTTGATCTGTCCGGCCAAAAACAGCCGCTCGAGTTTCTTGGTTTCAAGCGTCCGTTCCAGCTCGGTGGGATCAATCGAGTCATACTCAATCGCATACCCGGGCCGCAGCATCTCGGCTGTCTCTAACCCTGGGATAGAGTGGATCATCGCCATTTGAACTTCGATGGGCAGCGATGTGCTCATTCCATTCACGTAGATCTCGTGCGTGTTCTTTCCTTCGGGCTCCAGAAACAGCTGGTGAGTGGTCTTGTCCGGAAACTTAACAATTTTGTCTTCAATGGATGGGCAATAGCGCGGCCCGATCGACTTGATCTGACCGCTGTACATCGGCGATCGATGAACGTTTTGTCGAATCAGTTCGTGGGTTTCAGGTGATGTCCAGGCGACGTAGCAGGCCACCTGCGACTCATGATGGGCAACGCGCTTGGTTCGGAAACTGAACGGGGTCGGATCTGAATCACCGGGCTGCTCCTGGAACTTTGACCAATCGATGCTGCGTCCATCGAGGCGCGGAGGCGTGCCCGTCTTCAACCGACATCCGCGCAGCCCAAGCTTCTTCAGCGCCTCTCCCAGTAGAACTGCGGCAGGCTCTCCGCTCCGGCCCGCCGGATACTGCTGCTCCCCGCAGTGAATCAGTCCATTCAGGAAAGTACCGGTAGTGATGATGATAGCGTCGGCCCCGACAGTGCGCCCGTCGCGCAACTTGATGCCGAGTACACGGCGGCGGTCGTCGGTCGGCGTTTCCACCGGCCACGTAAGGGCAGACGCCCTCGTCTGCCCAGCCGAGCGAAGCTCGGCAGAACTGTCAAGTGAACCGACGGCGAACGACGAAGGACCAACGACCGACTCGTCTCCTGATGCCTGACGCCCTACGCCTGACGCCTGAAGTATCAGATCTGCGACCTCCGCCTGCTTGATCTTAAGATTGGGCTGGGACTCCAGCACTTCCCGCATCTTGAGGCGGTAGGCCTGCTTGTCACATTGCGCCCGAGGTGACCAGACCGCTGGACCGCGAGATGTATTCAGTAATCGGAACTGGATGCCCACGGCATCGGTGACTTCACCCATCAGGCCGCCGAGAGCGTCGACTTCCCGCACCAGGTGGCCCTTGGCAATGCCCCCAACTGCGGGATTACATGACATCTGGGCGATTAAATCGACGTTCAGCGTGAACAGTGCTGTCCGCAATCCCATGCGAGCGGCAGCCATGGCGGCTTCGCACCCGGCGTGTCCGGCGCCTACCACCGCGACGTCATATTGTTCAGTGAATTGCATCCCTTACACTGTTGCGGATCCGCAGGTCTTGGACCCGGTCAGTTCCCCCACACTTCAAAATTCTAACAGTTCGTGCGCCAGTCGCTTACACGTGCAGCGACATCGAAATTAACATTCCCGTAACAATTGCGGAGCCTCGGTTCATTAAGATTCCCCGCATGCCACAAGAGCCTCTTCACATAGAAGACATTGCCAGCACTCAGCAGCAGCACCGCATTCTTCGTCTCAGTGGGCCGGTTGTGATCAACAACCTCTTTGAATTTCAGGCTAAAGTCAGATCCAATTCTTCACCGGCGCTGATTATTGATATGCGCGGAGTCCCTTATATCGACTCGGCCGGCATCGGAGCGCTGGTCGGTGCCTATGTGACTCACCAAAAGGACGGTAGAAGCCTGGCGCTGGTCGGCGTAAATGATCGCGTGCGCGCTGCTTTGCAGGTGACCAGGGTCGAATCTTTCTTCCGCTTCTTCGACACTGTGCCCGCGGCCGAATAATCGGCAGCGACCTAGCTG
>JBLNFC010000105.1:0-9842 GCA_050263355.1 Acidobacteriota bacterium | reverse complement strand
AGAACATCTGGGTGGTTGGACTGGACGAGCGCGCCCCCGAAACTTACGATTCCCTCGACTACAACATGAATTGCGCGATCGTGCTCGGCGCCGAAGGAAAAGGCGTGCATGACCTCGTCCGCAAGAAATGCGATTTCCTGGTCTCGATTCCGATGCTTGGACAAGTTTCTTCGTTAAACGTTTCGGTTGCGACTGGTGTCGTGCTTTACGAGGTGGTGAGACAAAGGCGCGCTAAAGGGGCGGTCAAGGCTTCACGATGAGATTCGCCCGTGTAGTTCTAAGCGTTCTCGCATTCCTCGCGAGTGCCTCCGCCATTGATCGCAACGCGTTCACTTTCACAAAATACGATCTGAACGTGCGCATCGAGCCCGAGCAGCAGCGCATCGGCGTGCGCGGAACTATCACTCTACGCAACGACTCTGCTTCGCTGCAAAAACTCGCCGTTCTGCAGGTCTCGTCTTCCCTGGACTGGCGCTCCATTCAGGCCGGCGGAAAGCCGCAGCAGTTCGTATCCCAGCCTTATACCTCTGATATTGACCACACCGGAAGTCTGGCGGAAGCAATCGTCACACTGCTGCATCCAGTTGCTCCTAACGGCACAGTTGATCTCGAATTTGGCTACGAGGGCACAGTTCCGCTGGATACGACGCGACTGAAGCGGATCGGCGTTCCAGACGAACAGGCTAAGCACACCGATTGGGACCAGATAAGTTCTGCATTCACTTCTGTGCGGGGTGTCGGTCACGTGGTGTGGTATCCGGTCGCGATGGATGCAGCGAGCCTGTCCGATGCCAACAGCGTTTTCGAGACAATCGGCAACTGGAATGCCCGACAAACAACAGCAAGTATGCGCATCAACCTTTGCACGCTCACATCCGGAGAGGTGCCGACAGCACTGATGAACGAGCGAGTGATCGGACTGTCGGGGAACTCGGGATCAATTAGGGATGCCGAACTCACAAGCTGTACCGAGCACTTATTCAATCCGCTTGGCATAGTGATACCCAGCTTTGATGTGGGCGTATTCAGTCGGCTCGACAAGCCCACGCTGGAAATCTATTTCTCTCGCGATCACAAGTCACTGGCGGAGGGTTATGGCACCCTGGTGGACAAAGTCACGCCCTTTCTACAAAGCTGGTTTGGTCAAACTCGCCAGAAAACGAAAGTCATCGAACTGCCAGATCCCGCTGCGGCGCCGTTTGAGAGCGGGACGACTCTGCTCACTGCCTTCAGTTCGGATTCCAAGCTGGCTGAAATCACGCTCGCTCATCAGATCGCGCACTCGATGTTCATCTCGCCGCGCCCCTGGGTTGATGAGGGCGTGCCACACTTCGCCCAAGCTCTTTGGCGGGAACACGAATCAGGCCGACAAGCGGCGCTGGATTATATGGGCTTGCACCGCACAGCGCTCGCCGACGCTGAAAAGTTGACTTCATCCCAGCCCGATACTGCGGGTCAGCACGCGCTACCCAATACTGTTGACGAGGAGTTCTATCGGAGCAAAGCCATGTTCGTGTGGTGGATGTTGCGCGACATAATTGGGGACGCAGCGCTCAAACGCGCGCTCTCCGCATATGACCCTGAGAAGGACAAGAACCAGGCTTACGTGCAGAACCTTCTCCAATCTGAGTCAAAGCGTAATTTGGGATGGTTGTTCGAGGATTGGGTCTACAAGGACCGCGGGTTGCCGGATTTTCGCGTACTCTCTGCCTACCCGCGATCGCTGGATTCGGGGGCGTACATGGTTACCGTCACAGTAGAAAACCTGGGAAACGCGGCAGCGGAAGTGCCCGTAACCATAAACATGCAAGAGGGCGAAGTTACAAAGAGACTGCAAGTGGGTCGCAAGACGACGGCGTCCATAAGGATCGAAGCTCCCTCAGCACCCGTCGAAGTTATCGTGAATGACGGCAGTGTCCCCGAAAGCGACATGAGCAACAACGTGTTTAGGCTTGCGACAAAGTGAATCAGGTTTCAGATTGCAGAAACCGTGTTCCGAATCTCAGTATTTCATTCCGTGGGCGGCGAGATCGGCCACTGTTTCTGGAAGCGTCAATTCGTAAACCGACAATTCGAAATTCGGAGATTGGAAGCAACAGCTGAGTTCTGCAATTCGCATTTTGTAATTCTGAATGGAGGGTCTTCTTGGCCTATCTTCAATTTCTGGGTGCTGCCGGCGTCGTCACCGGCTCCAAGCACCTGATCAATACCAGCGTCGATGGTACTGGGAAGAAAGGTTTTCAGGTTCTCATCGATTGCGGCCTTTTCCAGGGCCAGAAGGAATGGCGTGAGCGCAACTGGCAGGACACTCCTGTTCCCGCAAAAGAAATCGATGCAGTCGTTCTCACCCATGCTCACCTCGACCACTCCGGATGGATTCCGCGGCTGGTAAAGGAGGGCTTCCGTGGTCCCATTTACGCCACCTCTGCCACGGTCGATCTGTGCGGCATTCTCCTGCCGGATTCCGGACATCTGCAGGAAGAAGATGCGGAGTTCTACAACAAGCACAAGAAATCAAAACATGCCCCCGCCCTTCCGCTCTACACCTTTGACGAAGCCCAGGACTGCTTGAAATATTTTCGCGCTATGAACTACCAGACTGATCAGCAACTGTGTCCCGAGCTGTCGTTTCGTTACGTGCCCGCGGCTCACATGCTCGGATCGTGCATGGTCGAGCTGAGTCTGAAGCTTAATGGTGCTTCGCGCCGGCTTCTCTTTACTGGCGACATCGGGCGGGTCCGAAATCAGAACCTTGCTCCCGGGAAAGTTGTGCACTCAGGCCCCCAAGAGGGAGAAGTTGCCGATTTGTTAGTCATGGAGTCGACTTACGGCAATCGCCGCCATCCGACCGACGATCCTCGCCCTCAGCTTGCGGAGCTGATCCAGCAGACTGCGCGCCGCGGAGGTAGCATTATCGTTCCCGCTTTCGCCGTTGAACGCACGCAGAAGTTCCTGTTCATTTTGAAGCAGATGATGGAAGCGTCCCAGATACCCAGACTCCCCGTGTACTGCGACAGCCCGATGGCTATCAAGGCGGTGGAGGTCTTTTTGAAGCACAGGGAAGAGTACGGCGATCAGAATCGCCAACTGATCGATTCCTACGGCTCACCCGTGGAATGGCCCGGTATTACTTTTGCATCGACGCCCGAGGAATCAAAGAAGATTAATGCAACTCACTTTCCCTGCATCATCATCTCCTCCAGCGGTATGGTGACCGGCGGCCGCATTTTGCATCACCTCGCACAACGCCTCCCCGATCCTCGCAATACAGTGATCTTTATCGGTTTTCAGGCTCCCGGAACGCGAGGTGCGATCATCAAGAGTGGCGCCCCCATGGTAAGAATCTACGGCGAAGAAGTGCCGATCCGCGCACAAGTGGTCGCCTTCGAGCAATTCAGCGATCACGCTGATCCTCCCGAATTGTTGGAGTGGCTGAGGACATTCGCTCGTAAGCCTTCCGCCACATACCTTGTCCATGGAGAACCGGACGCTTCCAGCCAGTTGCGCGACCTGATGATTAAGGATTTGAAATGGAATGTCAGCGTGGCCGGGTGGATGCAGAAGGTGAATCTGTGAAGCTGACCAGCTCGGAACGATATCTCGGCGGCCACGGTAGCGCTCGCAATGGGAGGATATGAGGTCTGTGATGACGGAAGCTGAAATCAAAAATTATCTCGACGAAGCCGAAAAGGGCCCGAAGAAGCTGGCAGCTGCGGTCTCAGGCCTCACGGACAAGGTCCTGCGTTACAAGCCCACTCCGGACAAGTGGTGCATCCTCGAGATCCTCGGTCATCTCGCCGATGTCGAACTGGTCTACGGATATCGCATGCGCCAGATGATCGCAGACAAGAAACCTACGATCGCGCCCATCGATCAGGACGACTGGGCGAAGAACCTCGGCTATCTGGACGCAAGCCCGGCAGAGTTACTCGCGCAATATGGTGTCAACCGCCATCATCACTTGCGACTCTTGCGCCGACTCAAGCCTGACGATCTGAAAAAATCAGCATGGCACCCCGAGCGCAACGTGAATGTCGACTTGGAAGACATGGTCCAGCGATTCTCCAGTCACGATGCCAATCACCTGCAGCAGATAGAGCGCTTGAAGAGGGAAGCGAGCAAAATGTAGCACGTCTCTTTCTTATTCGTTCAGCAAGAACAAATTCTTTGCGCGTCAGCTCTGCTGCGTATTGGTGAACCTCACCAGCGCTTCCAGTTTTGTGGCCGCCCGGCCCGAATCGATGGAAGCTGCCGCGAGCGGCAGTGCTTCGGCGAGATGATTCGCTCGAGACGCCGCCACCAGAGCCGCAGCCGCATTGAGCAGCACAATGTCGCGCCGAGCTGAGGGCGTGCCCTTGAGCACGTCCCGTATGATCCTCGCATTCTCTGTAGCGTCTCCCCCAGAGATGTCGCTCATCGTCGCACGCTCGAACTTAAATTCTTCCGGCGTTACTTCGTACGATCGAACCGTGCCTTCCCTCACCTCAGCGATGCGCGTTGAGGTTGTGATCGTCACTTCGTCAAGGCCGTCATGACCATGAACCACCAGGGCCCGGTGAAGACCGAGCATACTCAACGCCTCCGCCAATTTCTCCACGAGGTCGGACGAATATACTCCGACGACTTGCGCCGAAGCTCGTGCCGGATTCGTGAGTGGGCCCAGCAGGTTGAAAACCGTTCGCAAACGCAGTTCGCGCCGCGCCGGCTGGACGTACCGCATCGCTGAATGCATGGCGGGCGCAAACAGGAAAGCGATCCCAACTTTGTCGAGACATGTTGCAATCTGGGTTGGCGGAAGGTTGATGTTGACCCCGAGTGCCTCCATCACGTCGGCCGAGCCACACTTCGACGTTACACTCCGGTTCCCATGCTTTGCCACGCGAACACCCGCCCCCGCGACCACCAGCGCGGTTGCTGTCGAGATATTGAAGGTACCGCTGGCATCCCCGCCCGTGCCACAAGTATCGACCAGCGCGTCGCGTTCCGTGCCGCTAACGTCAACCGTCGAATTACGTACGACCTCAAGAGGTATGGCTGCCGCGCGAATCGCCTCGGCAAAGCCCACGATCTCTTCCACGGTCTCGCCCTTCATGTGAAGCGCAACCAGGAACGCTGCGATTTGCGCATCTGTACAGCTTCCAGCCAGAACTTCTGCCATCGCCTCGCGTGCCTCGGCGCGAGAAAGCGATTGCCGGTGATTAGCCAGCCTGTGCAGGACGTCAGTAATCATCTGTGCAGCTAGGTTAGCTTGAGAAAGGTACTCGCGTCACTCCGCAATGTGATCGTCGACGTTTGCCGGAATTTCCCAGCTTCTATAGAATCAGAGGTTTGCTGCCCGCTGTCGCAAGCCGCAAGCTAGGCCCTGCTTGGGTGTGAACACCAGGAATCATTATGAAAATTCATGAGTATCAGGCCAAGGGAATCCTGAAGAAGTACGGTGTGGCGGTGCCCCGTGGCGAAATGGCTGAATCACGCGAGGAAGCTGAGCGAGTTGCCAAGAGCCTCTTCGATTCCGGAGCAGCCGGCGTGGTTGTGAAAGCACAAATCCACGCCGGAGGTCGCGGTAAAGGCGGTGGAGTCAAAATCGCAAAGTCGGTGCAAGAGGCGGGCGACTTGGCGGCCAAGATGTTGGGCATGACCCTCATCACGCATCAGACTGGTCCCGAAGGTCGCGTTGTGCGTCGTTTGCTCATTGAAGAAACGCTGCCGATCGAGAAGGAACTCTATCTGGGCATCCTCGTCGACCGCGCCGAGGGTAAGCCTGTTTTCATGGCATCCGCCGCAGGAGGGATGGACATTGAGCAGGTCGCCGCCAACACGCCGGAGAAGATTCTCAAGCAGCACATTGATCCGGGCATGGGTTTGGAGCCATTTCAGGCGCGCAAAATTGCCTTCGCGCTTGGCCTCAAGCCGCAGCAGATCAACCCTGCCGTCCAGTTCCTTACTGGCCTGTACCGTGCCTTTCTCGAGACCGATGCTTCGCTGGTCGAAATCAATCCGTTCATCACGTGCACCGACGGTCGGCTGTTCGCGCTCGACGCCAAGCTCAATTTCGACGACAACGCCCTCTTCCGCCATCCTGATATTCGCGAGCTGCGCGACATTACGGAAGAAGATCCGCTGGAAGTCGAGGCCTCAAAGTACAGCCTCAATTACATCAAACTCGATGGCAACGTGGGTTGTATGGTAAATGGTGCCGGGCTTGCCATGGCTACCATGGACATCATCAAGTATGCCGGAGGAATGCCCGCGAATTTCCTCGACGTTGGCGGCGGCGCGAATGCCGAGCAGGTAACCCATGCGTTCGAGATTCTGCTTAGTGACAAGAACGTCAAAGCAGTGCTGATCAACATCTTTGGGGGCATTCTGCGCGTAGATACGCTCGCAACAGGTGTGGTTGAAGCGGCCAACAAAACTCATATTCAACTTCCAATCGTGCTACGGCTGGAGGGAACCAACGTCGAAGCAGGGCGTGAAATTCTGAAGCAATCAGGCCTCAACTTCACGGTTGCCGAAACGATGAAAGACGCAGCCGAGAAGGTTGTGGCGGCGGCGCGAGGATAGGTAATTGCCCGTTGCTTATATTGTCATTCCACCCGAGCCGCACTGGCGCGGCGCAACGCGCGAGGAATCTGCTTTTTTCGAAGTGTTCATAAGAGAGTGATCATGGCAATCTTAGTTGATAAAAATACGCGGCTGATCGTACAAGGCTTGACCGGACGTGAAGGTACGTTCCACGCGAAGGCATGCGCAGACTACGGCACTAAAGTTGTCGGCGGTGTGACCCCCGGTAAAGGCGGAAGCACTCACGAGGGCTGGCCGATCTTCAACAGCGTGCAGGAAGCGGTCGACAAAACGGGTGCCAACGCTACAGTCATCTTTGTGCCGCCGCCGTTTGCAGCCGACGCCATCATGGAAGCAGCCGATGCGGAAGTCGAACTCATCGTCTGCATCACCGAAGGCATCCCTACTCTCGACATGGTGCGCGCCTGGGAGTTCCTGCAGGACCGGCGCTCTCGCCTTATTGGACCGAACTGTCCAGGCATCATTTCGCCGGGCAAAGCCAAGATCGGCATCATGCCCGGCCACATCCACCGGGAAGGTAACGTGGGCATCGTATCGCGATCGGGCACGCTGACCTATGAAGCGGTTTACCAGCTGACGACGCGGGGCATGGGACAATCCACCGCAATTGGAATTGGCGGCGACCCGATCATTGGCACCAACTTTGTCGACGCGCTCGATCTGTTCAATCGCGACTCTCAGACGGAAGCCATAATTATGATTGGCGAAATCGGCGGCGATGCCGAGGAGACTGCCGCTGACTTCGTGAAAGCGCATGTCAAGAAGCCGGTGATCGGGTTCATCGCCGGTCAAACCGCCCCTCCAGGCCGCCGCATGGGACACGCTGGCGCCATCATCTCCGGCGGGAAAGGCACTGCCGCCGAAAAGATCAAAGCCATGGAAGCTGCAGGCATTCGTGTCGCCAAGTCTCCTGCGCAGATCGGCGAGACCGTAATCGCGGCCATGGGAGTGACAGCTAGAGCCTAGCGCGCCAACAAATCTTGCGTTGTCATTCCGAGCCGCCTCAGCCGAGAGGAATCTGCTTTTTCTGGGACGGTCGCCTTTGCGCGCGGCGTATGGCCACTCGCAAGCGCGGGCTTCGGTTCCTGTGCATCGCTGCTCTATGCGCATCTACCCAGGGGCGCAAAACATCAATGGCAAAGGACAAAGATGAAAACTCTAGAACGCACTCTTACCATCGTTAAACCAGATGCCGTCAAGCGCAATGCCATCGGCGACATCATTGAACAGTTCGAGAAGAAGGGATTTCGCATTCTCTCCATGAAGATGCTGGAAATTACCAAGCACCAGGCAGAGCAGTTCTATGCTGTCCACGCCACTAAGCCGTTCTATCACTCGCTGACGGAATTCATGTCCAGTGGGCCAATTGTTGCCATTGCCTTAGAGAAGGAAAATGCAATCGCGGACTTGAGAGAGCTGATGGGAGCAACCAATCCCGCCAACGCCAAAGAAGGCACCATCCGCAAGAAGTGGGCGACTAGCATCGAGCATAACGCTATCCACGGCTCCGATGCGGATGACACTGCTCGCTTTGAACTCAGTTTCTTTTTCGCCGGCTACGAGCTCACGCAGTAGCTGTTAGTTCCTGATACGAAGCCGGAACGGACTACCGAGAACCGAGTACCACAACGGAGAACTGCTCTATGCCTCTCGTGCAAGTAACGATGCTGGACGGCCGCACAGCCGATCAAAAGCGCAAGCTGGCACAGCGAATCACGGACGTCATGGTCGAGGAAGCGGGCGCCCGCCGGGAGGCGGTCGTTGTGGCGTTTCACGAGGTCTCAAAGGAAAGCTATGCCTCAGGCGGTGTCCTGATGGCGGACAAAGGAAAGTAACGTCGGCCTAGCCCAGCGGCTCGTAGAGGTGTCCCTCCACGCGGTCTGCCAGCTTGGGAAGTTCCTTCTTCGCAAACTGAATGAAGTGAGGTGCGGCACGGTGCGCCTCAAGCGCCGCATCGTCCTTGTACTGCTCGTAAATGAAGAAGCGACGCGGCTCGGTCTTGTGGCGATGTACCTGGTACATCTCGCAGCCGGGCTCGTTGCGCGACTGCTCGGTTAGCTTGGAAAACAAACTCGCGACTTCGGTTTCGTGTCCTGCCTTAGCCATCCATGTCACAGCTAAAACGACCATCGCCTCGCTCCGTACTATTCGGCTGATTTATCCATGGGCCCGGGCTCGATTTTCGGAAGCCGCTTTCAGTTCCGCGGCAAATTCATCGACCACAATGGTCTGGTCACGGTCAGGACCAGTAGAGATCATTCCGATCCGCGCTCCTGTTTCTCGCTCCAGGAAATTTAAATAATCGCGGGCTTCCTTCGGTAGCTTCTCCCGGCTGCGGACGCCTTCAGTCGACGTGCGCCAGCCCCGCATCTTCTCATAAATCGGCTCGAGTTTAGCGTATCCGCTATCTTGAGCGGGGATCTCGGTCGTCTTCCTGCCATCAACGTTATAAGCAACGCAGATGGGAAGCTCGGCTACCGCGTCGAGCACATCCAGCTTGGTCACCACGAGCCATGAAATTCCGTTGATCATGACAGCGTACCTTAGCAGAGGCAAATCAATCCAGCCACAGCGCCGAGGCCGACCCGTCACAGCGCCGAACTCGTTTCCTCGGGCACGAAGTTGATCGCCCGCCGTGCCCAGATCCTCTGTCGGAAACGGGCCTCCACCCACGCGCGTGCAGTAGGCCTTGGTTACACCGATCACAGTATCAATCGCCGTGGGAGCCACTCCCGTGCCCGTTGCCGCTCCGCCGGAGGTAGCACTCGACGACGTTACAAACGGATAGGTGCCGTGATCGATGTCAAGCATAGTGCCCTGAGCGCCCTCAAACATCACCGAAGATCCTGAGGCCAGCTCCTGGTTCAGCAGCACGGCGGTATCGCAGACAAATGGCGCGATCTGTGCCGACGCATGCGCATACTCCTCGTACATCTTGTCCGCATCAAGCGGCTCGGAGTTGAACAGAGCATGGGCAATCATATTTTTCTCGCGCACCGCATTTTCGATATGGGTCTTCAGCAGCGCCAGATCCAGAAGGTCGGCAACCCGCAGACCGCGGCGGCCTGATTTGTCTTCGTACGCTGGACCAATGCCTCGCGAGGTCGTGCCAATTTTCACCCGGCCGGGAGCATTTTCCGCGGCCAGTTCGATCATCCGGTGGTAGGGCAAAATTACGTGGGCGCGATTGCTCACGAAGAGGTTGCCGTCGATTGAAATACCGGCAGCCCGCAGATTCGCAGTCTCTTTTAAAAAAG
>JBLNFC010000104.1:0-5452 GCA_050263355.1 Acidobacteriota bacterium | reverse complement strand
ACTGAAGCAGTCGGACGGGAATGTGCCTGCCGCCAACTGGCGTCCTCAGTTTCTGTGTTCCAGTCAGAATGAGACGCTGGTCGCGATTGCAGAACCGATGGTTCCAGGCTCGACCCAAGCGCAGGTCAATCGTGTGATCGATCTACTTCTTAGCGTGGATAATGAAGCTAATCGCACGAATTTTGTCTCTTCGCTGGCCGCGTTTAACCACGTTTCACAGCAGAAATTTGGACGCTCATTTCCTTTACTGTCTCCGAACCAGCGAGAGGATGTGCTGGCCGCCTGTTCCACGGGTAAGGAGAGCCCGGCAATGCCTGCTCCGGCTGATCCAGACGACATTACACCTCCAAAAACTCCTGTCACGGAGCGTGACCACTTCGAAAATCTGAAAGGGTGGATTGTGGGAGCCTACTACGCTACAGAGCAGGGGATGCGGGAGTTGGGCTGGACGGAGGACTTCTACTTTGAAGAATTGCCTGCCTGCCAGCATGAAGCCGAACATGGGCAGTGACCGCTGAATTTGTTCCCAGGATGGACACAACCAACAAATTCGACGTTATCGTGGTCGGCTCTGGGGCTTCGGGTGGCTGGGCATGCAAGCGACTGGCCGAAGCCGGCCTGAAGGTCGCTCTGCTCGAGGCAGGACGTCCGCAGTCATTTCATAATTTTACTGAGCACAAACCGCGCTTCGAGTTGAAATATCACAATCTCTCCCAAGAACTGATTCGCAAGACCCGGCCGGTGCAGTCGGTTTTCGAAGTGTGCAATGAATACAACTACGATTGGTTTACGAACGATCTGGAAGAGCCCTACTCCACCCCGACAGACAAGCCGTTCTTGTGGATAGGGCGCATGCGTATTACGGGTGGCCGCACTAACGTTTGGGGCAGGGTGTCGCTTCGCTACAGCGACTTTGATTTCAAGGCCGCAGACCACGACGGCTATGGCGAGAACTGGCCACTCAGCTACAAGGATCTGGAACCGTACTATGACCTGGTCGAATCCTATATCGGCGTCTGCGGCCAGGCAGAGGGATTGGAAGAGATTCCTGACGGGAAGTTCCAGCCTGCGATGCCGCTGACGTGCCAGGAAATGCAGCTGCGAAACGCAGCCAAACAGAAGCTCGGACGGACGGTAACCCCGGCAAGGTCGGCAAACTTAACAAAGCCGCTAAACGGTCGGGGAGCATGCCACTACTGCGGTCCCTGCGAACGCGGCTGTATGACAAGGTCTTATTTCAATTCCGCGTTCACGACCGTCGCCGATGCACTGAAGACCCGCAAGTGCACATTGATCTCGAATGCAATGGTGCACAAAGTTCTCATGGATGCTGAGACCAACAAAGCTACGGGCGTCCTGTACGTCGATCGGAATACTCTGCAGTCGCGCGAAGTCTACGCTCGCGTCATCCTTCTGTGCGCGCAGGCCCAGGAATCGGTCAGAATCCTTCTCAATTCCGGCAACCGGCAGCATCCGAATGGATTAGGTAACTCGAGTGGGGTGCTTGGACACTACATGATGGCGCATGTGCGGGCCGGCGGGGGCAGTGGCGAGATGCCGGCACTGGGCAGGAAGCCCACTCTTGCCGGACCGAATCGCCCGGTAGGCTTTTATGTTGCGCGGTTCCGCAACACCAAAACCGGTCCAAAGTCGAAAGAGTTCCTCCGTGGCTACGGTTATGAGGGGGATACGGAGGTAGCATTCAACCTGTCCGCGCCGGGGTTTGGACAAGCTTTCAAAACAGCTGTACGCGAGCCGCGAGTCGAAATCGGCATGCGCGGCTTCGGAGAGATGTTGCCGCGTTTCGAGAACTTCGTCGAGATTGATAGCAACAAACTCGACCACTACGGCATTCCAGTACTCAAGATACACATGGGGAATGGGCCCAACGAGCAGGCCATGGTAAAGGATATGGCCAACGCCGCGGGTGAACTGTTGGAAGCTGCGGGCGCGAAAAATATACGTACCTTCTCAGATACGAACTCTCACCGCTGGGCTGTGCACGAGGCAGGGATGGCTCGCATGGGAACGGACGCGAAGAAATCGGTGCTCAACCAGTTTCAGCAGACCCATGACATCAAGAATGTTTTCGTCATGGATGCGTCCGGATTTCCCTCGAATCCGTGTCAGAATCCAACACTCACTATCATGGCGCTGTGTGTTCGTTCTTGTGACCATTTGCTCGACGAGATGAAACGCGGAAACGTGTAAACGTCACAAGTTCAAAGTCGAGGATCTCTTATGAACTTCCTGCTGAAGCGCGTGCGTTTTTTGGTGTCAATCTTCCTATTCATCCTCCCGGCCGTAGCAGCCTCCGGTCAGCAGGTTCGCGGCTGGGAAGGGACCATTGAACTTCCCACCTATCTATTAGGAGAAGAGGATCCGTTTCCGCCTTTCGGGGTGGTTAATCCCCATCACGTTTATCCCTACACGATGCTCGACGATCTGACGGACCGTCGCGAAGACAAGAAATATAGAGCTTTATTCATCGAGAACGAGTATTTGAAAGCGACCATTCTGCCCGATGTCGGCGGACGACTGTATTCGCTGTATGACAAAGTGGCGCACCGGGAAGTCTTCTACCGCAATCAGGTGGTTAAGTACGGTCTGGTGGCGCTACGCGGGGCGTGGATCTCTGGTGGCGTTGAATTCAATTTTCCCAACGGCCACACAGTGATGACCGTTTCACCGGTCGATTCCAAGCTGTTGAACAACGACGACGGGAGCGTGCAGGCAATCGTCGGCGGCGTAGACCGGATCACGGGAATGCATTGGGAAGTGGGTTTAGCACTGCACCCGGGTGAGGCGCGACTGGAACAACGAGTCACATTGTTCAACAGTACCCCGAGCGAGAATCTTTACTGGTATTGGGCGAACGCCGCGGTGCCCGCGACTCCAGATATGCAGTTCATCTACCCCATGCGGGAAGTGAATCCTCACTCCCCGACAGAAATTTGGACGTACCCCGTATGGAAGGGAGTGGATTATAGCTGGTATAAGAACATCCCTCAGCCGACGTCATTATTCGGATTGGGGATTCGGCGGGATTTTTTCGGAGCTTACTACCATGACTCCGACCATGGTGTGGTGCATGCGGCCGACTACCGCGAGGTCCCGGGGAAAAAGGTTTGGAGCTGGGGAGTGGCGCAAGACGGATTGATCTGGACCGATCTGCTGACCGATCGGGACGGACCCTACAACGAGATCCAGAGCGGCCGTTTCGAAACACAGCTCTATCGAGAATTCCTCCCGACAGAACGCGTCGAAACCTGGACAGAGTACTGGTATCCCGTTCATGGGTTAAACGGCGGCTTCGTGGAAGCTAATCGCGATATTGCCATCAACCTCACCGGCAGTGGCTCGCAAACCAAGCTGCTGGTGTCTTCAACTACCAACAATCCTGATGCTGTGTTGCGCGTAAAGATAAGTGGAAAAGTGCTGCAGGAAATCAGGGGGGCGCAATTACAGTCGGGGAAGACCGTTTCGTACCCAATGAGTGCGCCCCCGGCCGACCAGAAGCAACTCGAGATCGAAATCGATGATTCGCACGGCAAGCGACTGCTCAGCTGGTCAGCTGAAGATCCGGTGGATGGTAACCGCGAATTCGTCTCACGCGCGGGAGAACACGAGGCAAAAGAGCTCAGCCCTGAGGCGATGAGCGTAGAGGAACTCTATTTGCGGGGCATCCAGCAAGAGAAGGAAGGCCGCGATGAGGCGGCGCTCGCGACTTTTCAAGAAGTTGTGAAAAGAGATCAGGGCAATACTGAGGCGCTCCTCAAACTGGTTTGGTGGAAGTACCGGGCTGCAGATTTTGATGGAGCCGAAACACTGCTGCAGCAAGCACTCAGCCGCAATTCGACTGATCCCAAGCTTCTGTATGCAGCGGGGGTAGTGCGGCGAGGTGCGGGGCGCCTCGATGGCGCCGAAGACAGTTTTTGGAGTGGAATCCGTTTCGGCGGAGCGGTTGGACCCTCGCTGTTGCAACTAGGCGAAATTGCCATTCAGAAGAAGGATTTCGCTGACGCCGACAGTCTGCTGCGCAGAGCTCTGGACCGAGATCCTAAGAATGCCCTCGTACTGGCAGACCTAGCCGTTGCAGCACGGCTGGCAGGCAACGTCGCCGAAGCAAAGAGCGCTGCAGAGCAGGCCCTGCAACTTATGCCTCTGTTCCCGCCAGCAAGAGCCGCCAGCCAAGCGGCGGGAGCAGATAGAGAAGCCGAGCAAGATCCGGTTCTAAGCAATGCGGAGAACGCGTTAGAAGCAGCGAGCTGGCTTCGAAGCTTGGGCGACTTTGACGCCTCTGACAAAGTTCTTGCCGCAGCTGCCCAGACGAATGGCTCGATATTGACTTCGCCGATGATCTATTACTATCTCGCCTCGAATGCATGGAGAGAACATCGCGAAGGCCAGGCCAAGGAACTCTCCGCAAAAGCAGCTGCGCTCTCCACTGAGAAAGTGTTTCCGCAACGGGTCTCAGATGCTGCTGTTCTACTCGATGCTTTAAACCACAATTCGTCTGACAGCCACGCGCATTACTTACTGGGAAATTTTCTCTTTGCGCACGGTCAATATGACAACGGCCTCGCACACTGGAAGCAGGCGCAGGCCGGTGGTTTCGAAGACGCCGCTCTCGAGCGGAACCTGGCCATGTATGCCTGGCGAATAAAGCACGACTTGCCGACGGCCGCAGACGCTTTCCTGAAAGCTGTAAGGCTCGCGCCTGCACAATATCGCTTATATCCGGAACTGGATGAGATCTACGCCCAGCTGCACCAGAATGAAAAGCGCTCTGAACTGTTTTCCGGCGCTCCCAAATCTGTGCTGGAACACGATACTGTCATCGTTCGCCGAGCGCTGCTGCTGGTGGAAGAACACCAGTTCGACGCAGCTCTCGGATTACTGGCAGGCCATCGCTTCAAGCCCTGGGAAGGCGGGCGCATTGTGCGAGACATGTTTGTGCTCGCAAATCTGGAGAAGGGGCGATTGGCTATGCAGAGTAAACAATTTGCTGCGGCCGAGCAGGCGTTTCGACGAGCCTTGGAATACCCGGTGAACGTTGGAGTTGGGAAACCTCGGCAACCCGACGATGTGGAGACATTGTACTGGCTTGGGGACGCGCTTGCCGCTGAAGGGAAAATGAAGGAGGCCCAGACTGCCTGGCAGAATGCAGTCGATTCGGACGTAATGCACGGGTCCTCCAGCGTCTTTCGAGCACTTGCGTTACAGAGGCTCGGCAAGGAGGACCAGGGGTCAAAAATGTTGCAGCAACTGGCCGCAGTGAAGAACGGCAACAGCGCTGTCGAGTTTTACACCGCAGGATTGGCCGAACGATTTCGGGGACGAGAACAGGCAGCGCAATCTGATTTCGAGCAGGCTTTGCTGAAAGATCCTGGATTGTGGAGCGCCCGCTTCGCGCTAAGGAAGCAATAGCAATCGGAGAAGGTGTTTTAGT
>JBLNFC010000103.1:0-3179 GCA_050263355.1 Acidobacteriota bacterium | reverse complement strand
GACTTACGCCATGATGCAACCATCACGCAGAGCGACAATCATTGGAGGGCGCGATCTCCAGGAGTTACAAAGCACCATCCGTGAGGTCTGGGCCAGCGGCGCACATTGGCATGTGACAATTCGGGTAGTTAGGCACTCTCTGTGGCAAAGGAAGTAAAGGGGGACCAGAAAAATAGTGAAATGGGACATATGTGCAATTTTGCTCAGATTCGAGGAACTCTGAATGAGATAGTTTCTCACGAATACCCCATTCAACTCCGAGGAGGTGGTTCCATGTCGGTTCTCTCGATATGTCCGAGCAAGCGGACGCTCAGACGATCCTGCTCTCAACTGGAATTGCAACTTGTGGAGCGCACAGTAGCACTACAGAACCTGTCGCAGCGACTTCTCAAGGTACAGGACGAGGAAAGGCGCAGGGTGGCTCGTGATCTGCACGACAGCACCGGGCAAACACTGACTGCGCTAAGAATAAATGTAGCTCTCCTCCAGGAACAATTAGAGCGAGGCCAGTGCACACGCGAAGTGGTGTCCGATATTGCCGCATTGGCTGACCAGGCGCTGCAGGAGATTCGCACCACCTCATACCTACTGCATCCGCCACTGTTGGATGAGGCAGGTTTCACTTCCGCCGCACACTGGTTTGTCGATGGTTTCGCCAAGCGGAGCGGCATTAAGGTGAGTTTAGACCTCGCGACAGACCTCGAGCGATTGCCGGTAGCGATCGAGACTGCCCTTTTTCGCGTGCTACAGGAGAGCTTGACTAACGTGCATCGCCACTCCGGGGCTTCGGAGGTCGAGATTCATCTTCATCACCAAGCCGAAACTGTACTGCTTGAAATTCGAGATTTCGGACATGGCATACCAACGCAACTGATGAATCGACTTCATGAAGTGGGGGCCGAAGCGGGCGTGGGTCTGGCAGGAATGCGCGAGCGAATGAACGAACTGAACGGCAAACTTGAAATAGAATCGGATGGTCAGGGAACGAGCGTGAGGGCCATAGTTCCTCTACCTGCTGCAGCTCGATCTGCCCAACACAGGGATTACGGACAGGGTCATTTGTCAGCACACGCCAGCTAGTTGCTGGCATATTCACGAGAACCAGATTGGTCCCCGACTTGGAACGAACCATGCCCGGCTAAAGACACGCGGTACCAGGTAGGAGGTAGTCATGCCAGTTCTTCGAATCCTGGTGGCGGACGACCACGAAGTGGTGCGAAGGGGAATTTGTTCAGTCCTCCAGAAACATCCCGGATGGGAGGTCTGCTGTGAAGTTGGCGACGGCCGCCTTGCTGTCGACAAGTCTCTGGAGCTGCAGCCCGACATAGTGATTCTCGACATCGGCATGCCGAGTCTAAACGGTCTAGAGGCTACTCGTAGGATCCTCCACGCAAATCCGGAGATCAAGGTACTGATTCTTACCATGCATGAGTCCGAGCAGGTGGCTCGGCAGGTGTTTGAAGCGGGAGCGCTCGGATACCTGCTAAAGAGTGATGCGGGAAGCGAGCTTTTGGCCGCCGTCGAGGCGCTGCAACATAACCGACTCTTTCTTACCTCCATCGTTTCCCGTAATTTTTGGCAGGTAGTCGTAAAGGCGTTCCCGCCTACAAAAGAAGTCCTTACGACACGAGAACGAGAAGTCCTCCAACTCGTGGCCGAAGGAAAGGCTTCGAAAGAGATCGCGGTTGAACTGGATATGAGCGTGAAAACAGTTGACACTCACCGTTCAAACATTATGCGAAAGTTGGATCTGCATTCGGTCGCCGAACTCGTCCTCTACGCTGTTAAGAACAACATAGTGCAAGTAGCGTTGGCGCCGCGGACGTAACCACGCGAACGATGCCGCCGTCACTACTCATACGAATGAGGGGGCTCACTGCCATCAGTTCACTGCCGACCACAAGGCAAGCCTAACAGCCATAAGGATGAGGAGTACCAACACTCTCCAATTACGGCTAGTCCTTCTTCGGGTGTTAAATCTCTGAGATGCAACGGGAGCATTCCCAACAACTTGGCACATTGTGAATTGCGCCGTCTCGCATATTTGTTAACGCCGCTGAGCTTGCTGGCACACACCGCAGTGCGAGAGTAGCCCTCGCACTCGGGGATGCAAATCGCTTCTCAATCAACTCTGCGGCCGTGCGTCCACACCTTTGGGCGAAATATCGGTTCGCGCTGAGTACGATTAACGTGTTCTTATCAAGAATTGCGGTAGCAAACCGGGAGTAGTCAGCCGATTCACGGAATTTGATTCTTTGGCTGCCCTGGCTTGCGCATTTGCGTCGAACTGCGGCCGCAAGACCGGCCATGACGGCATGTAGTACAACAATAGCCAGTGCGACGACCACAAAACATAACAGAGCCGTTTCTTTCGAAAGCGAGTGACATTTCCGAATAAATTCTCGGATCGTGTTTATGAGCCTCAACATTTTATGCCGCAGTTCGGCATTGCGATGCTTGCGCGGTGCTGCTCTGTTGGACAGCTTGCCTCCTAGTTCGCTTCAGGTCTTCCCGAAATGGGCGGGCTGAGTTGCGTTGCTACACCCCACTGCCCTGTAATAAACCATCCGCGAATGTTACCTATCAACCGTCACTGGACTCGGCTTGCACTTGTGTGCCGTTTCCCATCATTTTCCCTTTCTGGGAATCCCCTAATGTTTTTAAACGCCCGAACGGCAGCAGCCAGACTGCGAAACGACATCAGATTGGGACGTAAGCAGAGCAGGCTCACATTTCCGGTACACCTCGTTTGCGAAAGTTGTAACTACAGCCTTGATGGTGACTCGTATGTCGAAGTGGTTAATTGCCCTGAGTACGACTCTGATAGCAATGCTGACGGCTGGGTGCGGTACAACGAGAACACGAGGAGCACTCTCGGATATCTCGCCCGAGCTAAAGGTTGAGATTTCTGCCAGTCCTACGGCTATTAAGTTGGGAGATCAGGCGAAGCTCTCGTGGTCTAGTCAAGGGACATCTTCTGTGAGCATTAACAATGGCATTGGTTTGCAACCGCCATCGGGCTGGGTCGCAGTCTCCCCTTCCAAAACAAGTACCTATACAGCGACAGCCCAGGCAAATGGGAAGTCTGCTCAGGCTAGCGCGACGATCACGATAAATCTCGCGCCTACTGTCGATTTGCAAATAGCGCCAAACTATATAGCGAAGGGCCAAAGCGCGAC
>JBLNFC010000102.1:0-4423 GCA_050263355.1 Acidobacteriota bacterium | reverse complement strand
GAGGAACGAAGCCCTTGTCCTGGGCGGTGGACGATGTCACGGAGATGCGGCCGGGAGTCGCCGAGCGCAAGTGGGAGATCGATTCGCTTTGTTATTGCATACGGCTGGCTCACGGGTACTGGCAGGCGACTGGAGATACGGCGCCCTTCAACACCCAGTGGGCAACCGCCATGCGCCTGGTGCTTGGGACGTTTCGCGAGCAACAAAGAAAGGCCGGGCAGGGAAGCTACCACTTCCAGCGCAGAACAGAAGTACCCACCGACACGCAGGCGCTCGGTGGATACGGCAATCCCGCGCGCTCAGTCGGCCTTATCTACTCGATGTTTCGCCCATCCGACGATGCTTGTGTTTACTCGCTGTTCGTGCCCGCGAATCTGTTTGCAGTAGTCTCGCTTCGTCAACTTTCCGAAATGGCCAGTGGCATCCTGCATGATGATGCGTTCGCTTCCGAGTGCAGTAGTTTCGCGGGTGAGATTGAAGCAGCCTTGGAGAAATACGGTAAAGTTTCGCATCCCGTCCATGGCGAGATCTGGGCGTATGAAGTCGATGGATTCGGTAATCACCTGATCATGGATGATGCCAACGTACCGGGGCTGCTCAGTTTGTCTTACCTGGGTTGCTGCCGCTCAGACGACCCGCTGTATCGCCGGACAAGAGCAATGGCCTGGAGCACCTCGAATCCTTACTTCTTCAGGGGGAGCGCTGCGGAGGGTATCGGCGGGCCCCATGTGGGGCTGGAGATGATTTGGCCGATGTCCATTATCATGCGCGCGCTGACTAGCAATGACGATGAAGAGATACGACAATGTCTGCGCTGGCTCAAGGCCACCCATGCAGGCACTGGATTCATTCACGAGGCATTCCACAAAGATAATCCGGCTCAATTTACGCGATCCTGGTTTGCCTGGGGGAATTCACTCTTCGGTGAGCTGATCATGAAGCTGAGCCAGGAAAAGCCGCAGGTGCTCAGAAATGTCTGATCTTTGCCGCGGCTGAAATATTGTCATAGGAGGAATGTGCATGTCCTCATACTTCACGCGAAGAAGTTTCATGCAATCGGCTGTAGCTTCGGCACTGGCGGTTGCCGGGCGCAAGACGTTCGCCCTCACCGGGCCCACAGCCTCAAACGAAAATGCGACAGGCAATCTGATTAAGTTTGTAGACGTCTTTATCGGCACAGGAGGTCACGGGCATACCTATCCCGGAGCCACCGTACCGTTTGGCATGGTGCAGCTTAGTCCGGATACATGGAATGGCGACTGGGATCATTGTTCCGGATACCATCGCAGTGACACGTCCATCATGGGTTTCAGCCACACGCACCTGAGCGGCACCGGCGTAGGTGACATGCTGGATGTTCTGCTGATGCCCAGAGTTGGCCCGGTTCGGCTCGATCCAGGACCGCGCGATAATCCCGGCGCGGGATACAGGTCCCGATTCTCGCACTCCGATGAACGGGCTCAGCCTGGGTACTACTCGGTAGTGCTGAAAGATTACGGAATCAACGCGGAACTGAGCGCCACGCCCAGAGTGGGAATGCATCGCTATACCTTTCCAGCAGACCCGACGAGCCACTTCATCGTCGACCTGGAGCACGGCATTTTCGATCCTTCGACCAAGCGGCCAACCCGCGTGCTCTCTGCGGAGATGCGCAGTGTCGGTAGGGACACGCTGCTGGGCGGACGCCGCGTAGGGGAATGGGCAAATGGCAGGCACATCTACTTTGCCATGCGTTTCTCCAGGCCCTTCAGCAAGACACAATTCGTTTCACAAACCGGTCTGCTCGATTCCTCAACGAAAGAAGCGAAGGGCAAGGTCCTGAAATGTGTGCTGTCGTTTCCCACGAAGAGCCAGGAAATCATCCAGGTGAAGGTCGGACTATCCGCGGTTAGTGTCGAGGGAGCGCTCAAGAATCTGGAGGCCGAAGCTCCGGGATGGGATTTCGACCGAGTTCGCCAGCAGGCACAGGATGCGTGGGAGCGCGAACTTGGCAAGATTGTCATTGAGACGCCGCGCGAAGATCACAAAAAGATCTTCTACACCTCTCTCTATCACTCACTGCTGGCGCCCACCCTCTTCAACGACGTGGATGGACAGTATCGCGGCATGGATCTGGCGGTCCACACTCTTCCGCAAGGAGCGAACAACTACAGCACCTACTCCCTTTGGGATACTTATCGCGCACTGCATCCCCTGTTCACTCTCATCCAGCGCGAGCGACTGCCGGACTTACTCAACACGATGATCCGCATGGCGGAACAAAGCCCGGCAGGCGTGCCAGTGTGGCCCCTGCAGGCCTGTGAAACCGGTTGCATGATTGGCTATCACTCTGCACCGGTGCTGGCCGAGGGATACATAAAAGGGACCAAGGGAGTCGATTACGCTAAGGCGTACTCGTTGTGGCGCAAGCGCGCCATGAGCGACGAATATCGCGGACTCGGTTACTACCGAAAGCTGGGATTTATTCCTTGCGATCAGCAAGACGAGTCGGTCAGCAAGACGCTGGAGTACGCGTATGACGACTGGGCAGTCGGCCACCTGGCGCGGGCCGCGGGCGAGACGGACGATTACCATGCTCTCCTGGAGCGCTCGCGAAATTACAAAAATGTGTTCGATCCATCGACGAAGTTCATGCGCGGACGTTTCGCCGACGGCCGCTGGGCAGATCCGTTCGATCCCAGGGGAATGGGGCATTCGAAGAAGTGGCGTGACTTTACCGAGAGCAATTCCTGGCAGGCAACCTTTCTGAATCAGCACGATGTTGAGAAGTACATGGACCTGTTCGGAGGCGAAAAAGGATTTCTGGAAAAGCTCGATGCTCTTTTCAACCAAAGCTCAGACCTGCCGCCGGATGCGCCTCCGGACATTGCAGGAATGGTTGGGCAATATGCGCATGGGAATGAGCCCGGACACCACGTCCCCTATCTCTATGCGTATGCGGGGCAGCCGCACAAGACGCAGGCGCGCGTGCGATTCCTGCTCGAGAACATGTACCACAACGCGCCCGATGGTCTGGCGGGAAATGAAGATTGTGGGCAGATGTCGGCGTGGTACATCATGAGTGCGCTTGGGTTCTACGCGGTCGATCCGGTGAGCGGAAATTACGTTCTGGGTAGTCCCTTATTCGACCGCGCCAGCATTCAAATGGGCAACGGCAAACAGCTTGTAATTGAAACTGTAGGAAACGGTGCTGACAAGCCCTATGTGCAGTCGCTGACGTGGAACGGCAAGCCCTATCCGAAAAGCTGGTTCCAACACGCTGACGTTGCCAATGGGGGCACTTTCGTCTTCCACATGGGAGAGCGCCCCAACGAGCAGTTCGGGGCGGAGAAGTCAGCACGGCCTCCGTCGTTTGCGTCGGTTCTCAGTTAGGTGCCGGTAAGCCTGAGGCGCCCGGCCGAGTTGCGCTCGCAAGTCTTGCATTGTATTGTTCCTGCCCGAGGAAGCAATCATGGCGGCGACGTCGAAGCAGCAGATTCTGACCTACGTCGTATTCGTATTTCTGTTCAGCTCCTTCTTTTATTTCCAGATACTGCACGCGGGAAGCCTGGGGGCAGGTGGTGGAATCTACGTGCGTGGCTTGATGTGGTGTCCCGCGTTGGCTGCGTTCGCAACTCTGGGTCTCAATCGGCGAAGCTTGAGGGAACTGGGCTGGGGTTGGGGTAAGTATCAGTTTCAAAGCTGGTGGATTCCGCTTTTCTACTCCGCAATCGCGTACACAATTGTGTGGACCATCGGGCTTGGCGCGTTCGGTAATCCCGAATTTATTAAACGAGCAGAGGACACTCTCGGGTGGCATGGTCCGCGCTGGATTATTGTAGGCCTCTACATAGTTCTAATCGGCGCCTACGGCCTTATTGGAAGCCTGGCAAGCGCGCTTGGCGAGGAAATCGGCTGGCGCGGTTTTCTCGTCCCCGAACTGGCGCGAAATTTCAGTTTCACCACGACGACACTGATTAGCGGAATCATATGGTCGCTGTGGCACTACCCGGTGCTGATTTGGGGAGACTACAACGCCGGCACTCCGACTTGGTATGGGCTGACTTGTTTCACCGTGATGGTCATTTCTATCAGCTTCGTTTTTGCCTGGATGCGCCTGAAGTCGGGGAGCCTCTGGACTGGCGCCATGCTGCACGCGAGCCATAATCTGTTCGTGCAGGCGATTTTCACTCCGCTGACGAGAAATACCGGAAAGACTGCCTGGTTCATCGATGAATTTGGCGCTGTGCTTCCCGCTGTCACTGTAGTTGTCGCAATCTATTTCTGGCGGAGGCGAAAGGAATTGCCGACTTCCACCGAGACCCACGATCATGCTAGAACCGCGCGAGAAGCTTCGGCGGTTGCATAAAGCTTATGCAGAGCCATCAACTGCGGCTGCTATGCGAACGGTGTGCTGCTCAGGTCCAGGCGTCTTTCGGAATCC
>JBLNFC010000101.1:0-3042 GCA_050263355.1 Acidobacteriota bacterium | reverse complement strand
CACCTATGTCGTCGAATCGTGGCTAGGACACTTTTTAGTTCACTTACATGGCCATCAGCCTTCAGGCCCGGTGTGTTTCCAAGCTTTCGACATTCGTCGATTGACCGTGAACACGACGATGGCAGGAAAGACATAGTGTGATCAAGTTCTGCTCGTCGTTTTGGCCGAGATGACTGCGAAATTCTTTGTGGTGAACCTGCAGATTCTCTCGACTGCCGCAGTTTTGGCATCGCCATCCGTCTCTTTGCAAGATCTCTCGACAGAGCTGTCTATACGAATCGGACTCCCATCGCACACCTTTCTGCTTTGCGCGCATGCGATTCATCGAGCATTTTGGCTGACATGTGCCAGGAACACGTTTTGTTGTTCTGCCGGTAGGAATTTGAAGAAGGCCTCGATTGATCTGAGTAGTATCTCCGGAGTTCCGTTCGCCAGATTTGCTCCGGCTAGAAAGTCGGCGCAGATCATCTCCAAGCAATATCCACGTGACTTGTCACTCCCAAGCATCAGTGCAGCTGTCTCAATCGCCTGATCGATGACGGGGATTTGGCTCTCGTAAACCTTGAAGTAGATGATCTCGTGCGGCTCGGTTTCTCGTCCCGTCAGCTTCTTTTCTACCTCTCGCCTAAAGTCTTCGCGCGGCATGGTCCGGGCCTTGTGCATCCAGGGTGCACAATCGAAGTGCTGCCCTTCTGCTCGGGCCAATTTCGCCAACTCCTTACCTTTGGTCCATCCGACCTGCTTGAGCTCCTTCCGCACGAGCGGGGGTAGATTCTCGTGGATGGACATCAAGTAGTACGCCTTGCGTCTGGACTCCGGGAAGCGCCGTTCGAGAAACTCGTCGAACGATTTCAGATTTTCCAGCCGCCAGTATTGTCCCGCCCGCACCTCGCACAAGTATCGCCCAAGCTCCACGAATTTGCTGTCACGTTCCGTTTCCTTTCGCTGCTCCCAGACCAGAATCTCGTCTATCTTCGTTAGCACGAAGAGTGCTCGCCGATGATCCAGCTTCGGCAGCACGGGTGCGATATCAGTACGTAAGCTCATCAAACAGACCAAAGCCTTCTCCTGGCTTTCGCATTAGCGTCTTCTCGACCAATTCCGATCGTCCAAGGCAAAGCCCAATGTAGGGACAACTGGTACACGGGTTCTGGGGAAAACGGATGCCACTATGGGGAAGGAAATTCCCAGACTCCATCTGTCCAATCGTGTTGTCGATCAGGCGACCAAACTCATCCCGCTGTTCCTCGGTGATTGTTGTGCTCAGGTACTGGATTTCAACTAGCCGTTTGCGGACAAAGACGACCTGTGCAACATCCGAGATGCCCGTCACCCACGAGTAGCAGACCAGTTGTGGATCGAGCGATACGAGGCCTTGCGGTTCTTCCGAGTAGCGGCTGGACGAGGTTTTCCATTCCAGCAGGCAGCGTTTACCGTCCAGCTGGCCGATGGCATCGACATAGGCGACGAAGTCGTTCCTACCGGAGACTGGTCGCATGAACTTGACCTGGAGGTTGCGCCGAGGCTGTCGAATCCGGATGCGGTCGTCTTGAACGAAGCGCTCGAGGAGCTGAATGCCTTGCCGCAACATGTGCTCCCAGCTCTCGTTGTGGCAATAATCGATTGGGCTGTTTTGATGGGCACTCCACTCCTCGAGTAGGACGGCTCCGGGGTCCTGGCGCAGGAAAAGGGCAGCCAATGCCTTTTCGAATACACGGCCAAAGAGCATGTTGGCGCGGGTATCTTTCTCCTTCCAGCCATCCAGGTACTGGTGTCGGTAACGACGGGGACAGGTGAGATATTGGCTGATCTGGGTGTAGCTGTAGGTCATGAGGCGCCCTCCAAGTTCAACTTGAGAGCTGAGGCACATGACAGCTCTTCCCATTGGCTGGCAGGAGCGAAGCCGTCGAAATTCAACAATGATCTGCCGTTTAGAGTGGTGTGGCTAATCTTGATGACGCCGCGAAGACCAAAGAGGGCCTTTTCATCAATTTCCTCGCGTCCGAACAGCTCCGGATCGTAGAGAAAGTCTCGCAAGAACCAGCCGAGCTTCCACAGCGCTTTCGCGGAGCAATAGAGTCGGCCGGAAAATGTTCGCCCAGCCATTTCTTTGGGTTCAAGGATGAAGACGTGCAGGATATAGAAAGGCTTTTTCGCGTCCCAGCGGTACTCGGCCTTGTCCACGCGAACCAGGAAGATTCCATCTGCCACATTGTTACAGACACTCTCATGTAAACCCGCAAAGCGGCGTTTCATGCTGCACCTTCCTTAGCTTTGAGGTAGCTGTTTAGTTGGCAGAGCAGAGCATTGCGATCCTTTTCCGCCCAATCGGCTAAGTGCGCGACGAAGTTCTCGACCTGCTCGCGGGTGGCATCGCGCAGAGTCTTAGTGCCGCAGAAGTCGACGGCATAGGACTTGACTAGGACGGGATCGAGTTGGTGTTGGCGAATAAGCTGGCAGAGGTGATCGCGGACGCGTGGACCACCGTTGCTTCTCCCGTTCGTGGGTGCTGTTTGTGAAAGAAATCTTTTGAGCTCATTTGAGGACTCGGCTGAGCTGCCAAAGGATCCAATCTCTTCGGCCGAGCAGATGCCGATTCCGTAAGCCTTGCGTAAGGCTCGGTTCACGGCTCTAGTTTCGGCGACCCGCATTTCAGCACCGTGGACAAGTGGCGAGACGTTCGAGGGATCAGCATCGCCGTATCCAACAAACCCATGACAGCTGGCCCGTTTGTATACAGTCGCCTTGAAAGCCCAACGAGCAACAGTTGCGTCCGAGAATTCCCGTATCGGTTCAGCATGAATTCCCAAACAAACGCTTCGGCGGGCTAATCGCAAGAGACCTGCGTGGGTAACGTACCAACTTCCGTTCAGCAGAATTAAATCGCCCAAAGCAATTGAAAAGCCATGAGAGCGTGTCAAGTGTCCCAGCTTACTGAGACATGCTTTGTTCATTTGCTTAGGCCATCTACGCTTGGCCAACGTCACGTTCTCTTTCTCCAGTCCCTTATTTGACATCAGCCCTCCTAAAAAAACGTCATCC
>JBLNFC010000100.1:0-6346 GCA_050263355.1 Acidobacteriota bacterium | reverse complement strand
TCTAGCTGTCGGTATTATTCACGGTTTAGCAGGATCCGCTGCGGTTGCTCTGCTGATACTCGCCAGCATCAGAGACACGCGTTGGGCAATTGCCTATCTACTCGTTTTTGGCGTCGGCACTATAGCAGGCATGATGCTGATCACTATAGGCATTGCCTCGACCTTTCGAGCGTTAGGGAATCGGTTCCAATCGTTCAGCCGACAGCTGGCCCTCGCCACTGGTCTATTGAGCGTTGGTTTCGGGCTGGTGATCGCCTATCAGATTTGTGTTGTCCACGGTCTTTTCAGCAGCAATCCACAGTGGACACCGCACTGACCTTGCTGTTCACTGATGTACGTCCTTCCTTTCAGCTGGCCGCAATGGCTCGAGTCTTTGCTTGCGCGGCGCGGCCTAAAACAGCTGCCGCGACCAGTCCCGCGAGAAGGTAGCCGACAACTTGAATTGTCATGTATGCAACCGTGTAGTTGGTGGGGAATCCGTACCAATTCCAGTACGGAACGTTAGTGGCGATTGCGGCAGCCAGGCCCATGAGCACGGCAATCCCTACGCGCGACGCGAAAGTTGTAACGCCAAGATTTGCCAGCACAATGGCCAGAAGAAAAGCCTCGACCAATTCGGTCAGAAATTCGGTCGTTAGCTTACGCGGGATCAGGCTCTTTTCCCCTGCGGGGTGGTAGATGAGAAAGCCCGATGGGACACTGGCGAGTTTCTGATCGTAGTCCCGCATGGCTGCATTTTTCTGGTCACGGGAAGCGTTGGGGCCTACACCAAGGCCAGGAAATATGTAAAGCCCATGAGTTCCGCCAATACTTGTCTGCATCGCGCTGAGCACCGAGGTTTCATTCGGGATTTCCTTTACTCCGGTCTCACCAAGCGGTAATGCGACGTGCGCAACTGAAGACCAAATGAAGAATGCAATTCCACCTAACACTGCCGCGAGAAGCACTCGTTTTGTCATAGCTATTCTCCAGATCCGGTTCAGACTGTCGCGCGAATGTTATCGGAGAATCCGGAAACTTGGAATGAGAAGGTAAGCTCAGCTGGCAGGAGGCGGAGGTGGCACATCGGCGGGAGCCGCGTTCGACACAAGTTTGTTCTTGATCGCGTAGAGCACCAACTCGGTCGTGGAATGAAACTTCAATTTGCGCATGATGTTGGCGCGATGGGTGTCGGCCGTCTTTGAGCTGATATTCAAGACTTCGGCAATCTCATGCGTACTCTTTCCGCCGGCAACCAGGCGAACAATGTCCACCTCTCGAGGAGTAAGGGCGGGCAACCGGGGCCCATGCGATGAAGTACTCGGGTTGTCAAGGAGAAATCCCCCCAGGACCAGGTCTGACACGCGAGCGGTAAAAAACGTGCGGTTGGATTGCAGCGCTTCGATCGCGTTCACCAGCTCACGGCTGGCGTCACTCTTCAGCATGTAACCCTTGCCGCCTACACGCAGAGCCTCCTGAGCCACCTGGTCCGAATCGAGAACGGTGAGGAAAAGGATTCGTGCGCGGGGATTGCTCTGCAGAATTTCCCGGGCTGCCTCCAGCCCGCTGAGCTGGGGCATGCTGATGTCGAGCAGAATCACATCGGGGTTAAGCGCTTTCGCTAACTCAACCGCCTGTGCTCCATCCACAGCCTGGCCGCAGACTTCCCAGCCAGGATGACGCTGGATAATGGCGCACAGGCCACAGCGCACAATTTCATGATCATCACTGACTAGAATGCGCAAATTAGACACAAGAACTCCGTAAACGAAAGAAGAATGAGCGGTCTTCACGACCGCCCGATTGCCCAGGGGACAAGCGCGTCTCAGGCGCGCTCACTGATGCGGCGAAGTTCCTGCGCTAACGCTTGCTCAATTTCCGGTGATCTTCGTTTCCCGTTCGCAACCCGACTTACGTAAGAGGGGTCGACCGCAAGGTTCTGGGCGACGCGGGCGAATATCCCGTGATGAAGGCGATGCGCATTAAGCAGGTTTCCGAGTGCACCGCGTTTAAGCGTTACTTTTCCATCGCCATTGTTGTGTTTACTTACTTTGCCATGACCGTTTCGCTTCGAGATTCTTGTTGGCATGCACAAAGTAAAGCACGTCGGCGGAAATACCGTGTGCGCCAAGAAGCGTCACGTACCATGACTAGCTGCGGGAAAGCGTGCATTTCGTTCAGTGCAATACGCACATCTCTACTGCTTCCGCTTTCAGCAATTCTGGCGCGTCTTGACGCTTGTGGACTAGTGCAGGGCGTACTAGCTTTGAAACTCGAGTAGCGCGGAAGCCAGCAAGATCGACCCCGGCCGGGGTAAGCGGAACGGCCGATTGCCTCCGAGCTAATCAGTAAGAAGCACGGGCAAGCAAGATCCGGGTTGACTGAGGCAAGCAGAGCGGTCAACCCTGCCCGAGCCAGCAAGACTCCCACCATAATCCCCTCCAGATTGGCCACTTACTGCCGCGACAATGCCCTGTTGACGTGCGGTGATTTGGCCAACTAATCTCAATGTCCTTACAGACTAGGCTGGGGAAGGTGATAGTGAACACCACGCGGCGCGAATTCGTTCAGTGGTTAGGGATGCTGGCGGCATGGTCCTCCTTTGGCCAGGACAAGCAGCAGCGTTTGCCAATCGCGTTTTCTACCTTGGGATGTCCGGCTTGGAATTTTGCAAAAATCCTCGATTTCGCCGACACGCACGGGTTCGCGGCGGTTGAGCTTCGCGGACTGGAAGGCAATCTCGACCTGCCAACTTATCCCGCATTTTCTCCCGCCCGTGTAGCTCAGACCAGGCGCGATATTAGTAGTCACGGCTTGCAGATTGCGAGCGTAAGCACTTCGTCGAGCATGGGTGAGGCGGATTCTCAGAAACGCAAGCAGGCACTGGATGATGCCAGGCGCAGTATCGATTTGGCAGCTGCACTCGGTGCGCCTTACATCCGGGTATTCGGTAACAGTTCGGATGCGGAAAATCCCGTCGTTCCTAACGAGGATCTAAAAGCGCGCGTAGCCAACGGGCTTCACGAACTCGGGGAATACGCTGGCACTGCCAAAGTCATGGTCCTATTGGAATCGCATGATGATTTCACCTCGTCGGCGGTTTTACAGGATGTCTTCCGGCGGGCGGAGTCGCCGCACGTTGGCCTGTTGTGGGACGCCTATCATACTTATGACAGCTCGCACGAGCAGCCTGAGGAAACTGTGAAGAAATTAGGACCGCAAATTCACCACACTCACCTCAAGGATGCGATTGGCAATGGGAAGGACCGGCACTACGTGCTCACGGGCCAGGGAGACGTTCCGATTGTCCGCCAGGTCCGAGCCTTGCACAGCATCGGATACAAGGGCTTCTACTGTTTTGAATGGGAGAAAGTCTGGCATCCCGATTTACAAGACCCGGAGATCGCGTTTCCCGACTACGCGCGTGTCATGAGCGGGTACTTGCGTCAGGCGGGCACCAAGACTTCGTAACTGACGGAATACTTCGCTCGATCAGTCTTGCCAGGAGCACCTATGGCTCATCAACACTCGGCTAAATTCCTGAAAATTGTCGACGACGCACGTAGTCGCATCCGCGAAACGAGCGTCAGTGAAGTCAAGCAGAGACTTGATCGTGGAGAAAAGTTGCTCTTAGTCGATGTGCGCGAGGAGAGCGAGTTCGCAAAGGATCATCTGCCCGGCGCGATCCATCTCGGCAAAGGGGTTATCGAGCGCGACATTGAGGAGCAAGTTCCCGATCCGAACACAGAACTGGTTTTATATTGCGGTGGCGGATACCGCTCCGCCTTGGCAGCAGACAATCTGCAGAAGATGGGCTATCGAAACGTGTTCTCGATGGACGGCGGTATCCGGGAATGGCGAGAGAAGGGCTACCCTTTGACACGCTGAGATCCCATGGCGCGATCGAGCGCGCCTTTCTCGGCGCGGGTTAGCGGACGGGACCCGCCTTTGGCCAACACGCCCAGGGACAAAGGTCCAATTGCGACTCGCACAAGCCTGAGAACCTCAATCCCAAGGTGTTCGAACATGCGGCGAATGTGACGGTTCTTACCCTCATCGAGGACGATTTCCAACCAGCTTCGGGACTCTCCGCCTCGTATTAGACGTGCGCTTTTGACCCGCAAAATCCCTGCTTCAGTCTCAACTCCCCTCATCAATTTCGCGGTCAGCTGTTCATCTACGGCGGCATCGATACGAACGTGATAGGTTTTTTCGAGATGAGTCTCGGGAGCGGTGATCCTCGCGCCCCATTCCGAGTCATTGGTGAAGAGCAGGAGCCCTTCGCTGGCTTTATCCAGTCGGCCCACCGGAGAGATCCACCGCGCCCCATTCAGTTTCAATCCGTCGTAAACTGTCGCGCGACCCTTCTCATCGCTTGTCGTCGTAACTGTTCCGCGCGTCTTGTTCAACATCAGATAGAGCTTTTTCTCGGCCTCGACGGAGCGGCCGTGAACGCAAATGCGATCTTCTGTTAGACGAGTCGGGGTCTCAGGATCCCGTCGAACATTGCCGTTGAGAGTGACATCTCCTGCCCGGATCAATTCAGCTGCACGCGATCGCGAGCAGATTCCGAGCTTCGAGAGTGCACGGGCCAGGCCGATCCTCCGGTTATCTCTCATTCTTCATAATTGACCAGCCCTACAGCCGAAACGGGGCTACGCAATGCACGTAAAGGGCTCGTCGAACAATGTTTCTTTCCGTACAAGAAGGCCCTGGATTTTCTAGGGACTCCACCGGATTCAGGTTTCGCGGCTATTCCACGAGAATATCGATGATAAAGTCCAGGAGGCTATACATGCGAGTAAAGACAGCGTTGACAGCTGTCCTCCTCTGCTGTGGAACATGGGTGCTGGCGCAGGACGCTAGCACAACCAGCACAGGCCAGACAGCACCGAGTTCTCAAACCAGTACGACTACGACGCAGACTACCACCACGACCACACCAAGCGGATCACAGTCGACAAGTTCTTCGCCTTCAACTTCGGCAACCGGGCAGGGCGACAACTCGCAATCCGGCTCGAGCATGGGTACCACAGGATCGCAAGGCTCGATGGCGAGCCCCAGCACCAGTGGTTCTGCTGCAGGCACGCAGAATAGCACCGGATCTTCCATGGGTACTCAGAACTCCACCGGATCCCAAGGCTCCATGACGAGTCCAAGCACCAGCGGCTCTGCGGCCGGAACGCAGAATAGCACCGGGTCGTCCATGGGGACTCAGAACTCAACGAGCGGCACCCAGAACTCGACCAGGGGCACTCAAAATTCGACGACTGGCACGCAGAATTCCACGATGGGCACTCAGAACTCCACCACCAGCCCTGGCCAGAGCGGTGTGAGCAATCAGAGCGGCGCTACTTCGAGCAATCCCAACAGCATCACTGGATGCTTAGGCGGTTCGGCTGCAACTGGCGTCTTTACTTTGACCGCCCAGAACGGAACCACGTACACGCTCACGGGCAATACGGACAAGTTAAGAACCCACGTCGGAGAACAGATTCAGGTCACGGGCCAGCCTGGCGCAACCGCCAGTGCGGCCGGGGCGAATCCTAGTGACCAAAGCTCGAGTTCCAACCAATCAGCGGCAACCGGTACGATGAGCAGCGCTCAGGCTTCTACCGGCAATACCTCCACTTCTGCTGCCTCCAGCAGCACCGGAAGCGGCACTCAGTTTACGGTAACGGACGCAACTAAGATCGCGGACCACTGTGGACAGACCGGCAGCCCGACCTCTTCTCTGGGGTACGCGCATGCAGGCCTTTTAGCTGCGAACATGCAAAGCGCAGCTGGACAGAGCACGGGATCGAGTGCCACGTCGTCGGGACAGGTAGGAACCAGCGCGTCGCCATCTGCGACTACTATGCCGCAGTCGAGCACGTCTACCACTAGCACAACAACAACTACAACAAGCCCGAGCTCAACTGAACAGAGCACGGCACCGGGAAGCACACTACCGCAGAGCTCGACCCCCAGTACGACTAGCCCAAGCACGACTTCGCCAACTTCCACCACGCCAGAAAGCGGTACTCCGAGCAGCACGTCTCCGAGCACATCGCCTTCGGCCACTCCGGCGCCAAGTACGAGCACGCCGGATACATTCCCTCAAACCGGTACGCCGAGTACGACGAATCCAGTGCCCCCGAGCGCGTCACCGAGCACTTCGACCAATGGCAGCAGTGAACCCGGCACTACCAATCCGGCAACCAGTGGAACCGGAAGTACTCCGGGCACGATGCCGCCAGCTTCTACTACCACTCCCGGAACAAGTGGCACCACCGGCACGAGTGGCACCACCAGCACCACCCCAGGGACAACTCCTCCGAGCAGTACGGGGACTACCCCGCCGCCGATGAATTAACCAGCCGGAGCG
>JBLNFC010000099.1:0-5059 GCA_050263355.1 Acidobacteriota bacterium | reverse complement strand
CGGAGCCCTGATCACAGCGGGAAGTGGTGGCGCCTCGGCAGAACTCTTTCGCATTGCACAACCCGGCAAACTGCGGGTCTACGTAAACGTCCCCCAGGGCTATTCCCAGGCCGCCAAGCCTGGCCTCACAGGTGATTTGATCCTGTCGGAATTTCCCGGAAAACGTTTCACGGGCAAGCTCGTCCGAACTGCGGATGCGATCGATCCCGCAACTCGAACCTTGCTGGTAGAAATTGATGTCGACAATCCCACCGGCAATCTCCTGAGTGGCGCCTACGCGGAAGTTCACCTGAAACTTGCAAGCCCACAAGGAGCTTACATTCTGCCCGTTAACACTCTGCTGTTCCGATCCGAAGGTTTACGCGTCGCATCCGTCGGTCCCGGGCAGCGCACACAATTGAAGCAGATCACGATGGGTCGCGATTTCGGCTCTGAAGTCGAAGTGATTGCCGGGTTGTCAGGTGACGAATCGATCATCGTGGATCCGCCCGATTCCCTCGTAGATGGTCAAGCTGTACGCGTCGCGCAACCGCAAGGTCAGCCATCTGCAGGAGGGCAGTCCAACCGATGAGCGAAAGTTCCTCCTCCGGCAAGCGGCCAATCGTTTTCAATCTTTCGATCGTCCTGCCAACTCTGATCGTCCTGAGCGGCTGCGTAGTAGGACCGCACTATAAGCGCCCCGATGCTTCTGTTCCGCAAGCCTACAAAGAGGTTCCCCCGGGCTGGAAAGCTGCCGCACCTGGTGATCAGATTCCTCGAGGCAAATGGTGGGAGATTTTCCACGATCCCCAGCTGAATACCCTGGAAGAAAGAGTTAACGTTTCCAACCAGACGCTTAAGGCGGCATATGAGCAGTTCTTACAAGCTCGTGCTCTGGTGCGTTATTACCGTGCCGATTACTATCCGACCGTCACCGCAGGGGCTTCCGGAGCCTATACTCGGCCCTCACAAAATCGGCCACTCTCAACCGCCGCTGCCACTAAGAAGAACACCACAGACATTTTGCTGCCGGTCACAGTGTCCTGGGAGCCCGATGTCTTCGGACGGGTTCGCCGCACCGTGGAAGCCGCACGTTCAAATGCCCAGGCTAGCGCCGCAGACCTGGAGTCGGTCGGCTTGAGCGTGCATTCAGAACTGGCCAATGACTATTTTCAAATGCGTGCCCTTGATGCCGAAGAGCGGCTCCTTCAGTCGACGGTCACGGCTTATGAGAAAGCGCTGCAACTAACCCAGAATCGGCATACGGGAGGAGTGGCATCGGCCGTCGATGTGGCTCAGGCGCAAACACAATTAGAAACAACACGCGCTCAAGCCGTGGATATACAAGTACAGCGCGCTCAATTTGAGCATGCGATTGCCGTTCTCATCGGAGAACCCGCCTCCAACTTCGCCTTTGGGCAGGCGCCTTGGACAACTCCGCCACCTGCAATTCCGACGGGATTGCCCTCCGACCTTCTGGAGCGTCGCCCCGACATCGCAGCCGCCGAGCGTCGTATGTCTGCAACAAATGCACAAATCGGTGTCGCGCGGGCCGCCTACTTCCCCGCACTAACGCTGACCGGCTCCGGCGGTTTCGAAAGCAGTTCGATAACCACCTGGCTCTCGGGTCCTAGCGGATTCCTGTCCGCAGGCGCGAGTGCAGCGGTTACCGCATTCGATGTTGGTCGGCGACGAGCAGCGTCGGAACAGGCGCAAGCGGCCTATGAGCAAAGCGTTGCCAATTACCGGCAAGCCGTCCTGGTCTCATTCCAGGAGGTTGAAGATAACTTGGCTGCGTTGCGCATATTGGATCAGGAAGCGCAAAGACAGCAGGAAGCTGTAGCCGCCGCGGAACGCTCATTAAATCTCTCGCTGAATCGCTACAGGGGCGGCGTCACCACATACCTCGAGGTAACCACGGCTCAAGGCATCGCACTGTCCAATGAACGCACCGCGGTACAGATACTCGCACGGCGAATGAACGCAAGCGTGCTACTGATTCAAGCATTGGGCGGTGGGTGGGATGCAACCCAGCTACCCTCCGCAAAACTCACTCCCCCTGACGTGACAAAGAGCCAATAACGCCTCATTAGCCCAGCCATCACTGGGTTCGTCTCCTGGTTACATTTCACCGCTGACGGTCAACCCCCATCCGCGTGCTCTGCATCTCATCTGGCCAAGCGAATTCCACCCGAAGTGGAGAACGCGTCGCCGAGCTATGAACCTACCAACCACGCCCAAGCTCATCACGCTGTTGTGCTGCTTGCTGACAGCCTATCCGCTGCGAGCTTTAACAGACATAGTGGCGTCCCATGAACATTCTCCAATGACGCAGGTTATTGCAGGCGCGCAATCCACGTTTTTGGCGGCATTGGTGGCGCCTACTCAAGATCAGGGCACCACACCCGACGACAGCAGCACGCCTAAGCAGACGACTACGCCAGTGCCTCCGTCCTACGTCGGTACAGTCGTAGGCTTATTGTTCATTTCCGGCGTAACCCTGCTGATGATCAAATTGCAGAGGCGCAAACCACGCAGAAGTATTTACCGCTATGGCCGCCCGCGTTACGGTCGTTCACGCTCTGGACGCTCAACTTCGAGATCACACCATCACGGGCGAGCTGCGTAACCACTCTCGATCACGCATTAACCCTTTCCCAGTTGCGCGATGCGCTCGACTTCGAAACGGCATCGAGCACACGCTCAACCTCCAGGGCATCATCAAAGTTAGGATGAAAAGGCTGCTTGGCAGTTAGTGCTGTCAAGAAATCAGCCAGCGCAGCAATGAACGTGTGCTCGTACCCAATCAGATGTCCTGGCTTCCAGAAGATCTCCGAGTAAGGATGATTCGGGCCGGTGACAGTCAAATTCCGAACCGCCTGCATACTCGGCGGATCTGACGCGTCCAGAAACTCGAGCTGGTTCATGCTTTCCAGATTGAAGCGCAACATGCCACCCGACCCGTTGATCTCGAACGCGTTCCGGTTTCGACATCCCACGCCGTAACGCGTCGCTTCAAAGGTCCCCAGCGTTCCATTGGCAAACTTAGCCAGCAATATCACGGCATCGTCCACATCCCGGCCAGGGGCAAACGTATGGGTTTGCGCAGTCAGCTGTTCGATAGGACCATTCAAATAAAGCGCTGTGTCGATGGAATGAGAGAGGAGATCGCCAGTGGCACCGGACCCCGCAGACGATTTCGAGTAGCGCCAGGTCGTAGTCTTGGAGGGATCGACGCCGGATTGGTTTAAGTACACCGCCCGATAGTGATAAGGCTGCCCGATGCGCCCTTCGTCAATAAGCTGTTTCGCAAAGGCCACAGCCGGCACTCGCCGGTAGTTGTACCACACCATATTCGGCACTTTGCGGACTGAGTCGGCCATCTCCTGCGCTTCCCGAAGCGAGGTACCCAGCGGTTTCTCACAAAAAACAACCTTGCCGGCCTTAGCAGCTGCGAGTGCGATAGGCGCGTGCAATGCGTTGGGAACCGCAATGTCAATGATGTCTACGTCAGGCCGCTCTACGACCAACTGCCAGTCGGTCTGCATCTCGTCCCAGCCCCAGCGTGTTGCGAGGGCTTCCAGTTTTGCAGGGTTGCGGGCACAAACAACTTTTCGACGAAGGTTGTAGGCAATATCGAAAAAGTGGCCGACCTGGCAAAAGGCATTCGAGTGCGCCTTTCCCATGAAACCGGCTCCGATCATTGCGACATTGAGCGTTGTTTTTGCCACTGGCATACCGGACCGGGTCCCAAGCATACCCAGAGTTGGGATTTTACCAGCGCTTTCACACGGACGAGCCTGATTGCTGATTACACCAGGAACGCGTATCCCTTAGAATGCAGAAGAATGGGCTCTCCGGAAACCACTGTGAGTGAATCGACCGCCTCCGCGTTGAGTAACTACACGCCACAGCCGATGAACTTTCCTAAGGATTTTCTCTGGGGCGTTTCTACCGCGGCGCACCAGGTGGAAGGCGGAAACAACAACCAGTGGTCGGATTGGGAAGCGGCGGGTCGCATTCGTTCCGGCGACAGCTGCGGTCGGGCATGTGATTGGTGGAACAACGCCGAAGCCGATTTCGATCTTGCGCAACGCATGGGTCTCAATGCTCTCCGCCTCTCCGTCGAATGGAGCCGCGTCGAACCCGACGAGAACCGTTGGGACTCAACCGCCATCAAGCGCTACAGAACGGCGCTGCTCGGCCTTCGCCAACGCGGTATCCAGCCAATGCTTTCTTTACACCACTTCACTCACCCACGCTGGTTCGAAGCCGATGGTGCCTTCTTAAATGCAGATGCCGGGCCAACCTTCGAGCGTTTCACAAGGCGCATCGTGCAGGAACTCGGTGATCTCTGCCAAAACTGGGTGACGTTCAACGAGCCCAACGTATACGCTGCGCTGGGCTACGTTCTCGGCGAATTTCCGCCGGGCAGAACCAGCGAGATCGCGACAGCAGTGCGGGTGGCCAATGCCATGGCTCGGGCTCATGCGCGGGCTTATTACGCCATTCACGAATTGCAACCCAACGCGCGTGTAGGATGGGCTCACAACTACGTTGTCTTTGAACCAGCGAATCACCGGTCCCGTCTTGATCGATGGACTGCAAGGCTTCTGAGTCAGCTTTTTAATGAAATCTTTCTCGCCGCCATCGAAAATGGCAGGCTTGAGTTCCCTCTTAATCTTGCCGATGGCGATCTCGCCAGTGCTAAAGGTACATGCGACTTTGTTGGACTAAACGTCTATAGCCGCTTCCACGTCTCCTTCAGCCCTGAAAAGAGTTCCCAGCTGTTCGCCGACGTCTTCGTCCCCCCAGATGTCCCGCAGGGTGACTGTGGTGTCGACAAGCCCTATGGAGAGGCTTATCCGGAGGCCATTGGTGCCGCCGTACGGCGAGCCTCGCGGTTACGAAAACCTATTTACATTCTAGAAAATGGAGTGCCGGATGCGAAAGATCGCATCCGTCGCTGGCTGATCGGAGACGCGGTCAAGCAGCTGCACGAACTCATCGAGGAAGGTCACGATATACGCGGATATTTCCATTGGACTTTGATCGACAACTTCGAATGGACCGAAGGTTG
>JBLNFC010000098.1:0-3890 GCA_050263355.1 Acidobacteriota bacterium | reverse complement strand
TGTTGGAGCATGGATTTTATGAGTGACAAGTTAGCGGATGGTCGCTCGTTTCGCATTCTGACGGTGGTGGACCAGTTCACGCGAGAATGCATCTGCCTGAACGCGGATCGCGCCATGACGGAGGTGCAAGTAGCGCAGGCGCTGGAACGAGCCAAGGTGGAAAGAGGAAGGTTGCCGGCAAGTATTACCGTAGACAACGGAACTGAGTTTAGCAGTCGTGCCTTGGAAGCCTGGGTGATGGCCAACGACGTACAACTGTGTTTCATTCGGCCAGGGCGACCGGTGGAGAACGGATTCATCGAGAGCTTCAACGGGCGCTTGCGAGACGAATGTCTGAACGTGGAGTGGTTTGTTTCGCTGGCAGACGCGCGGCAGAAGCTAGCAAAGTTCCGCGAGCATTACAATCACGAGCGACCGCATAGTGCTTTGGCGGATCGAACGCCGGCGAGATTCGCAGAGCTGTATCGACATGTGACACAAAAAGCTAGTACATCGATGGGGCGCGCCCTCCAGAGCCTCTTCATTGAGTCTCTGGAGTGCGCGAAACCCTCATGAAATCTGGTGAATTGGACTGTTAGTGCTGAAAAACTTCAGTTTCGATTGGTACAGAAAAGCGGGGCAGGTCAATCAATCGAGAACTTACATTCAGATTGGAACAATGAACGGGGGCACATCAATCCTTCTCTCAATTGATATTGGTGGGACGTCAGCGTAGCTAGGCCAGTGACGAAGATGTCCTCTGAGTGAAGGAGCAATCGGTGTGCTGTAGTAGAACTGTAGTAGTTCTATGCTCAGAACGGCGCAAGTTCAGTCATAACGGATCAAAAGGGTGGCCTGGTAAGCAGTTGAAAAATACGGTAGATTAGAAGATTTTCAAAACGGGTCAGAACTCTTCTGTGTACTCAAAATCCGCCCGGCTCAACTGGAGAATCATTCTGAATCGTAAGTGTCAGAAAAACTCTCAGTTGACAGGAACCCTGACTTGTATCGCTCACAGCGGATTTAGCGAGGGCTCGGGACCACGGTCTTCGTTCGGGGAAAATTCATTCGTCGCATCAAGCCTGAAAGCGCGTCACCGCGGAGGCTATCGAACCGAGGATCGCACGTCCTCAGTGCCGCTCGCATAATGAAAAGAGTGACGGAACGCGCAAGAGAGTCTCAGGGTTCAATTCGCTGAGCACGCGTGCAAGCCACAGGTTGCTAAGGACAATAGCCTGTACGTCTATGACGTGAAGGCGAAGAAGATCACGGGCGATGGGCCGAACTGGGTGACGTTCTCGCCGGACGGGAAGTATATGTGCGTGAGCAATACCGGGACAAATGATGCGTCGATAAGCGGGAGCGGCGCGAAGTGAAGCGGTGAAGGTGGGAAAGGCGCCGAAGCGGATCGTAGCGGCGGTGCTGGGAACGTAGCGAGGAGGCGTACCACAGGGCAGCTTGACAATGCAGAAGTAACCGGGCGGTTCCGGCCTTTCAGACCTCAGGTCTACTGCTTCCGCGCGGAGAGACCAGGTGGCCAGGCAAAGCAACGACATGCGTGTTTTCGCCACCCACGCCGGAGTCTCAATAGCCTGTGCGATGGATCACAGCCACGGGTCTTCGCCTGCGCATAAAGTCGTTCTGTAACGCAATCGTCGTACCCGGAGACCGAGATGCTCAGGGGTCGTTAGGAAAGTTGACAATCAGACCCAGTGCCGAAATATCGCGGAGAAGAAAATGGCCGGCTTGTTCCCCCGTTGCGTAATGGTGTTATGGCTGTCGTGCACGCTCGGAGCATCAGGTCCCCCGGCCGCGCAGGCATGCGTTCCGATTCGCTGGACGGGGGGGCCGTTGGAACTTGCCTGGCGAACCCACGCGAAAACGCTCCCCGCCGATGCCGCCATCCGCGACGCCCTCACCCGCTGGTACGAACCCGTCACGCTCAGTCTTCTTGAGGACTCGTCCGCGAACTGCCTGCTGGTTACCTGGAGCGCGCCCGCCGATGCGGCTGTCGAAGACGGGCAGCAGCAACTCGTGAAGATCTATGCGGAGGCGGCACACAAGCGCGGCCTGGCCGTGCTCGGCCTCGTCTATGGGGGAAGTGATGCGCCGAAAATCGCTGCGAACGCGGCCCGGGCTGCGCTCGATGGACTTGTGCTGGAAGGCGAATTCGCCCCGGAATTTCCTGCGGCCTTGCACAAAGCCGCCGGCTCCATGTGGGTCATCGAGATCGCGAAGGACGTGGTGCCATGGCGGTGGAAGGCTGCACCGATCATCGCCGTCGCGGGGGTTGCTCCGCGCGCACGCAATCTTTCGGAAATGGGCATCCGCGGTGCGCCCTCGAGCGAGCCGTGGATTGAGTCGAACATCTGGCTGGTGCGTTCGTTCGGTCTCGACTCGCGTTCGCGTGGAGTCTGGGTCAGCAGCCAGCTGGAGCACGCCTCTGCCGTAGATTACGGGCGGGCCGTGGCCGATGCTGCTGCGGCCGGCGGGCATTGGATCGTCTCGCTCGACGATGCTCTTCGCGCCAAACTGCGCGCCCGGGATGCCCTGGCGCTCGAAGCATGGCGGCGTCTCTCAAGCTATCTGAAATTCGCTGAAAGTCATGCTGCGTGGCGTGACCTTGCGCCCTATGGGAATGTCGGCATCGTGCTGGATCTGGCGAGCACCCAACAGGGTCTCGCCGACGAGTACCTGAACCTTGCGGCACGCCGCCAGGTGCCTTATCGCCTGGTGGCGCGTTCCGAGTTGAAGGCCGCTGCAGTACAGAAGTTCCGTGCGCTCGTGGTCACCGAACTCGACCCGCCGTCGGCGGCGGAGCGCAAACTGCTGCAGGATTTCGCCGAGAACGGTGGGCTCGTGATCGCCGGTTCCTCCTGGGGCGGTGCTCCGAACACGGCGCCCTTCGCCGAGGTCCCGGCCGGCAAAGGCCGCGTGGTGGTTTACAGAGATCCAGATCCCGAAGCGGTGGCACGCGATCTCAAGGAGATGCTCTCGGACGACGACCTGGGCGTGGTCCCGTTCAATGTGCCGTCGGTAATCACGTTTGTAAGCGGAGGCGGTCCCGGACAACCTGTGCTCGTGCAGTTACTCAACTATTTCGACGATCCGGTGGGGGCGGTCACGCTTCGTGTGGCCGGGAAGTTCAGCTCGGCTCGCCTGGAAACACCCGAAGGTGCGCCGGTGGATCTGCCGCTGCGGTACGCCGAAGGAAGAACGGAAATAACGATTCCGAAGCTTTTGGTATGGGGTGCGGTTTCGATGCAATGAAGGAGAAAAACAATGAGACAAGCTGTGACACGGCGCGATTGGCTGGCACTTTCTGGTCTTGCTCTAGGGGCAATGGCAGCGCGGGCAGCCGAAGGGGAGCGGGCCGTATCGGCGGGTCCGGTCGAACCAGTAGCGGTCGCGAAGGTCCGCAGCTACGACGAGAACCTGACTGCCCGATTCCGGCTCATGTTCGATCAGATCGGCGGGATCGGTAACCAGGTCAAAGGGAAGACGGTCGGCATCAAGGTCAATCTGACCGGCGGCGGACGGTTCCCCGGCTACACGGCGGGCGACACGCATTGGGTACATCCGCGCGTGGTCGGCGCGGTGGTCGCGGCGTTCGGTGCACTCGGCGCGAAGCGCATCCGCATTCTCGAAAGTGCCGGCGGCCGCAAGCCTGGGTACAAACTCGAAGACAAGCTGCTCTCGGGCGGTTGGGACGTCGCCGCCATCCGCAATGCGGCGCCCCTGGTCGAATTCGAGGACACCAACGCGCTCGGCCAGGGCAAGCAATACTCTCTGCTGAAGGTGCAGAGCAAACCCTACATCTTCCCGGCCTTCCAGTTGAATCACTCCTATGAGGACTGCGATTTCTTCGTGAGCCTGGGCAAGATGAAGAACCACGAAGAAATGGGTCTCAC
>JBLNFC010000097.1:0-3109 GCA_050263355.1 Acidobacteriota bacterium | reverse complement strand
CCAACTCGGCAATGAAGTGTCTCCTGCAATATGACTGGCCAGGCAATGTGCGCGAACTCGAAAACTGCATAGAACGCGCTGTAGCGCTGGGCGATCACAAGATTATCGACGTTCCTGATCTGCCCGATGCAATCGCTTCCGCTTCTACCGATTCCGGACTGCAGCGAAACCAGCCGGGCACCGGAGTCAGCAGCACCGATCTGGAAGACATCGAGCGCGCCACAATTCAAAGGGTCTTCGAACAGGTTAAAGGCGACAAGGTCATGGCGGGCAAGATGTTAGGCATCAGCCGCGCAACGCTGTACCGCAAACTTAAGCGCTACAACATTGGCGCTGCCGCGCAAGCCTCTTCGGCAACTCTCCAGTGAGAAGCCAGGAGACGGCGGCGTGAGACGCTGTTTCAATCTGAGACCGCGCGTCCCTAAGAACCTTTTAACCGAGCAAATCTTCCTGCCTGTCAGTTCTAACCTCCTCAGCAATTTAGCGGGATACTTCCGGCTTCACAACTTTGGTGCCGGGCGTGCAGGTATAAGTTGCGCAGAAGTGCGGCTCGAGGTCTGAGTCCGTTCTTAACCGAGAGGCCTCAGCGCTCGAGCTGCTCTTCAGCTTTGATTAAGGGGTCTCACTTGCGGACGAGCACGAATGGGAATGCTGGTTCAGACCAGGAGAGTTCGGCCGCAAAGCTCGCAGCACTCTTTCCGGGGGCGAAAGCGGTTGGGCTACCGGTGCGTTTAACCCGGATGGGGGCTGCCGTGAGCCGATCGGAAAATGCGGTTATCGAATTTGCCACTCCGCGAGAGGTGCTGTTCGTTTGCAGCTCGCCTTTGGAATTTGCGGACCGAGTTCGCCTGCAGAGTTCCGATGGTTTGCTGGACGAGGAGGCATCCGTTGTGGCGGTGCGGTATCACGAAGGAGATGTCGCCGTGGCGGCGCGTTTTCTTCGCCGGGTCGCTAATTGGATCGTGAAACTATGAAAGCTGCTTCAAGTGATCTGAGTCAACTGGCAGAGCAGTGGCGCAAAGCGCGCCTCTTGTACCCCTTGTATGCCGCCCTGGCCAGGGAGTTCGTTATCGAGACACCGGTCTGTGCCGATCTTGAGGGAGGCGTTGAAGCCCCTGGCGAGGAAGCCATCGCGCAGGCCGCGGCGTGGTTCGAAACCATGGACGAACGTATCCAGGTTCATCAACTCCGGCAGTTTCTCCAGACTACATCGCTTGCTGACACGGAGAACCTCCGCGTCGCCTTGGCCCACTTTTTGTGCAAAGCGAAACGCGCAGCGGCCGATCGGGACAAAATCGATTTCCTGCTCGTTCAGTACTTCTCGTTGGCGAGTCCAACCCGCCTGGAAGATGGCGATTGTGACCTGGCTGCCCTGGCCCAGGTACTCGAACCCGTTCTCGGGAAAGTGGCGCCGAAATCGCCGGAATGGCTTGCTGCTTTGGATGAAATCGTCGAGTCGGCGAACCGCTGCCGGCGTCTCAGCGAACTTTTCAGTGCTCATTTGTTAGAACAGGGTCGCAAGTTGAAGGTGCAATGCGGCGAGAAGTATTTCGAACCCGCAGCCATGCTGACTTTCGCCCGCTTCAATTTCCTCATCCGCCGCGTGTTCTTTCGCCTCATGCATGAGGACCTGAACGCGATTGTCGACGGTTTGCGCGAACTCGAGAACCGCGGAGTGGCTACTCTGGACTGCCGCCGGGCGCATTTTTCGCATCAGGAACCCACTGATCGGTTGCGAATGATTTGCCATTCTTGGAAAGTAATGTTCCACGCCGAGTACTCCTCGGGACAGCCGCTCAAAATGCTGGCTGACCTGCGCACGGTGGTTGAAGAAACGTTGGGCCGATCGGCCTCCTCGGCAGGAAATCTCAACGCCAAAGCGGCGGCAGCCACCCAGCAGGCAAATCCATCGTCTGCCGGCCAGGGCGCACGGCCAGCAACGGCGCTCGCTCCTTCGGAAGCGCCGGAGTTTGACATCCTGGGTGGTTCGGCTCACGAAGAAGGCGACGTACTCTAGGCATGAGGAGCAGAGCGCATAAACGGGATTCGTCGGACCCTGCGGTTCTGATTGTGGCCGATGATGCTGACTTCGCTCAAAGTATTACGAGCCGATGGCAGGCGGAACCCCGAGTGCCCTCGTTCACTCTCATGACAGGGGATTTATGTCCGGGCATTCATCCTCAAGTTTTCGACGTCGCGATTGTGACCGGCGTGCGAGCTGGAGTGCTGCCCTCGGTCTTAACGATTTTGGAAGCGGTGGGGAAACCGGTCATATTCGTTGCTGCGAGTGCACACGAAGCAGCCACGGTGAAGGATAGCCATAAGCACGCCCTCGTCCTGATCCAACATGAAGGCTGGCAGGACGCTTTGATCTTAGTCGCAACCGAGTGCTTGCGAGCGGGTGAGGCGATCTCCCGAGCACAGCGTGCGGAGCAGGCAACCGCTGCGAATGAAGCGCACGCCATGCTGGGTCGATACATGCTGGAGATGCGTCACACATTAAACGATGCGCTCACATCCATGTTAGGGAATGCCGAACTTCTGCTTTCCGAACCCGGAACCCTATCCGGCCGGGCACGGGAGCAACTCGACACGGTGCGAAACATGGCGCGACGCATGAATGAGATCCTGCAGCGCTTTTCTTCCCTGGAAACCGAACTGCGTTATGTCGAACAACAGGCGGTACAGGAAGCTCGCGCCAAGGTTCGCAGTGCGAGTGCTTCTCTGTAGTTAGCGGATCCGCCACTCATGCGCACGGCGATCGCCCGAGGGGTCTTGCGCGATTGCCTCCCAGACTGCGGCAGACATAGGTATGAAGCACAAGCGGCCAAGCACCGTCCTGATTCTCGACAGCGATATATCCGAAATTCGTTTGCTGCTCGAACGGTATGCGGGTGTCGTGCTCGATGAGCCATGCGACACTCTTCGTGCCCACATTTCCCAACAGTCAAGTCTGCATCATCTAAGGTCTGCAGCAGAATTCACCCATCTTTTGCGCTCCACGCCAGCCGCCTGCGATGCACTGCTCGAAGCCGTGCTCCCTGGTGACACCAATTTCTTTGCCCATCCTGTGGTCTTCGAGGCGCTGCGAAATGAGGCTCTGCCGGAG
>JBLNFC010000096.1:0-7504 GCA_050263355.1 Acidobacteriota bacterium | reverse complement strand
AGGAATGCAGCCGACCAGGCGAGGGCGAGTATCCGAGCCACTAGGGCATGGCCTGTCATCCGACGGACTCTAGACCAGATATACAACGCGAGGCAAGCGAGGAGTCTGCTCGAACTCACATTACTTTGATCGTACAGTTTTCAATAAAGTCTTGATCCCAGTCGATTCCAGTTCCGGGTTCCTGCGGAGGGCGAGCGAAACCTGCGGCATCAATGTCGATCGGTTTTCGCATGCCAAAATCCATGTACTTAGTCGGGTATAGCATTTCGAAGAACTGACAATTAGAAATGGCAGCGCAACAATGCAGGTTCACGATCTCGAGTGGATGATAAACGGTCGTGTGCAGCTCGCAATGTACTCCGAAAGATTCGGCCAGGTGAGCTGTTTTGATCACCGGCGTGATTCCACCTTTCCAAGAGACATCCGTACGGACGATGTCCACGACCCTGCTGGCGATGCACTCGGCGGTGGAGTAATGCGACCCCTGCAAGACCTCCGTTCCACAGATTGGGATGTCGAGCTTCCCACTCAGTTTTCGCAATGATTGAAAGTCGACGTCAAACACCGGTTCCTCGAACCAGTGGTAATTCAGGCGTTCCAACTCCCGGCCGACTTGCAGAGCTTGTTCGTAGCTATAAGCGGCCACCGGATCAGCCATCAACTTGAAATCGGGTCCGACTGCCTCGCGACAAGCACGGTACGCTGCCAGGTCGAACTCTAAAAGCCCGGGTGGATGCAGTTTGTATGCATGCCATCCGCGATTTTTCACTTCTAACGCCTGCCGGGCGTAGTCCTCCACTGTGGGTAGCACGAAAGAACTCCCGTACACCGGAACGTTGTCACGATAGGCTCCTAGCAATTTGTACAGCGGAAGACCGGCAGCCTTGCCGGCAATGTCATACAAACAGATGTCGAAAGGCCCATACGAATAGATGGGTACGTGATTCCACCACCGGTCGTAGGTGCGAAATTCCTGCCAGTGCTTTTCTCGAAAGAATGGATCCCGGCCTAAAAAGAATGGCTTCAGCGCTGCGGCCGCGATGGTGCCAGCCATCTCGGCGCCCCTTCCGGCAAAGCCCATCGAGCGGCCCTCGAGTCCAGCATCCGTTTTCATGGTGATCACAAGGAAGTCGAACGTGGACTTACCACCGGCCCGCATCTCGGCACCGGACATCGCTTGCCGCGTGTTCTTGCAGGCACGGACTTCTATTTCCGAAATGATCAAAGCCGCTCCCAGTAGTGTCTGCTTGACGGGCAGCGACTATAGTCGGCGCGGCAGATCGACGTCAACGAACGACAGCGCGCGCATCGCATTGGATAATTTCACTTGACGGCTTCTACGCTATGCCTCATTGTCAGCGCGGCTTGATGGAGCACGCAGTGAAGTATGCAGCTCCAGATTTCCTGCAGAGCGGAGACCACATGGGAGGGCAGATCGGTCTAGGTATCGCGATTGTAGTTCTTGCGGGGATCTTGAATGGGAGCTTCGCGGCACCCATGAAGCGAATGCACGGATGGGAATGGGAAAACAGCTGGCTCCTCTTTGCCATTTCCGGCCTCTTAATTTTTCCATGGCTGATTGCCTTCGCAACCGTGCCCCACTTGCTCGCGGTTTACTCGGCGAGTTCAACATCCACCCTGGTGAAAGTCATCGTGTTCGGCCTCACGTGGGGAGCGGGGTCAACTCTCTTCGGGCTTGGCATCAACCGTGTCGAGATGGCTCTCGGTTTTGCTGTCATTTTAGGAATCACTGCTTCGTTCGGCTCGCTTTTGCCGCTTGCAGTTCTCCATGCCGAACAACTCACCGACAAAAGAGGCTTTGCCTTGATGGCAGGCACCGTTGTGATGACAGTCGGTTTGATCTTATTGTCCATTGCGGGGCGGCACAGGGAGCGTGATGCAGGTACGTTGCAAACCGCTCGATCAGGCTTCACGCTAGGCCTCATCATTTGCATCTTCTCAGGGATTTTTTCTTCCATGATAAATTTTAGTTTTGTTTTCGGCGACGAATTGCGAGTTCGAGCTCTCGAATCGGGAGCAAGTCCGGCTTTGGCTGCCAACCCGATCTGGTCACTCACCGTTACTGCCGGATTCATCTCGAATTTTGTTTACTGCATTTATCTGCTCACGAAACGCCGCACTTGGGGTGTCTATAGGCGGGGAGCCGCCTTGTACTGGCTGATAGGCGCGTCAACGGGTCTGCTATGGTTCGGCGGCATTGTTGCTTATGGGATGGGAGCGGCAACGCTCGGTACCTTGGGAGGGATTATCGGATGGCCGGTTTTTATGACCCTCGACATCATCGCTGGCCTTTTCTGGGGAGCTGTCGCAGGCGAATGGAAAGGTTCTAGCCGAAATACCTACGCTTATGCCTGGGCGGGAGTTGCGGTTTTGCTGGGCGCAATTGCGGTGATCGCGGCCGGCAACAGCGCGTGAGTTCGATTAGCGATTTTCCGGGGAAGCAGGGATCAATGGTTTATTGGCTTCTCGGGTTTGAGTACGGTCAACACCAGCGCCTTCCCGCACCACGTAATACTTATTTGCCGGCAAATCGGTCAGTGTTTCTACTAACCCACTCGGCCACTGTATGACAATCTTTTCCGCTCTGGTCAATTTCCCCAGGCCGAAGTGCAGCCGCAGATCGCTTTGGGAGATGAAACCGTCGCCGCTATGCACTTCCTGCTCTCGCGGACCATCGGCCGCAAGGACTGTGACACGGGCGCCCAGTGCTGCCCGATTCGACCTCAGACCTACAAGGCGCAGCGAAATGAAATTTCCAACCGGGGCGCGGTTGTAATAAAGCGACGGCGTCTCGTTCATGTTGTTCACGAGCGCCTCCTGGTGTCCATCGTTGAAGAGGTCGCCCAGAGCCATGCCGCGAGCTGAATGAGTTTCGCGGAGCACCAAGCCGGCCTCAGCGGTTATGTTGGCGAAGGTTCCGTTTCGCAAATTGTAGTAGGCCACCTTGGGTTGGCGGTAGCTTGTGCCAAGTCCTTTTCCATCCACCTCGGGGTACACGTGTCCATTCGCAATGAGAATGCCGGGCCAGCCGCTGTTATCGAAGTCGAAGAATTGCACTCCCCATCCCAACCAATTTTTTATTTTGCCGAGGTCCGCTGCGTAAGTAACGTCGTCGAAAGTATTCTTGCCGCGATTTTCATACAGGGTCGGAGTGTCGTCGCTAAAATTCGTCTTTAGAATGCCTTGACGCCCGCGGTGGGCGTAGTCGGCCGTCGACAATCCCATGCCAGCTTGCATTCCGCCGTCTTCGTTGTAAGCAAGCCCAGCGGTCTTCCCGATCTCTGCGAATGTTCCATTTCCGTTGTTATGGAAGAAAAGATTCGGAGTGGAGTCACAAGCGAGGTAGATATCCGTCCAGCCGTCGTGATCGAAATCTGCTGTTATTGAGGTGAGGCCGTAGCAACCAGCGGCATGGGCGATGCCTGCTTTGTCGGAGACATCCGAAAATGTGCCATCGCCATTGTTGTGGTAGAGAGCATTGGAGGGCATCTTCAGGCCTCTTGGACCGCACATCACGTTGATACCCTTCCATTGACAGAACTGTCCCTGGCCGGGACGTGGAACAGAGTCATAGCTGAAATCAACGTAGCGACTGACGAACAGGTCTGCCTTTCCGTCTCGATCGTAATCCAGAAAATTACAGCCGGTGCTCCACTGGTCACGGTTCGTGCTCAACCCGACCTTCTTCGTCACGTCGGTGAATGTGCCATTTCCATTGTTGTGGTACAAGGCGTTCTGGCCCCAGTAGGTCAATAGCACGTCAAGGAATCCATCGTTGTCGTAATCGCCGACACAGCCACCTTGTCCCCAACCCGCTCGGGCGAGGCCCGCCCTTTGGGTTACGTCGGTGAAGGTGCCGTCATGATTATTATGGTAGAGATGGCCAGTAGGTGCCTCGGATCCTGCGAATCGGTTTACCGTTGAACCATTCGGCAGAAATATGTCGGGCCATCCGTCGTTGTCGTAGTCGAGTATCAACGCCCCATTGCCGGTAGTTTCAATAATGAATTCCTTGTGTGTGGCCCCACCGTAGACGTTAACTGCATTGAGACCTGCTTGTCTGGCGATATCTTCAAAGTGAACCGGTCCAGGCTTGGCCGCCTCTTGCTTCGGTTTTGTAGCGGAGCGTGTGGCGAAGAGCAGAGCGGTGCTGACGAAGAAAGCTGCGAGCAAGGAGAAGTACCGAGAAGCTAACATGGGTACTTCGACTTTAATACACCCGCATGTCGCTGTTGCTGCGGTGAATGCAGTTTTTTTGCGAGCCGTAGGAATAGGAGAAGTTCATAGTTTATGGATTCCAACTGATGATCTTTTGCCGCGACTGTCCGAGGCACTCTATGCCAAGTTCAACGACATCGCCCGCCTTCAGGTAACGAGGCGGTCTCATGCCAAGCCCCACCCCTGCCGGTGTACCCGTGCTGATTATGTCGCCGGGCAGCAGAGTCATAAATTGGCTCACGTAGCTGACCAGAGTCGCAACATCGAAGATCATTTGTGCGGTCGTGCTCTTTTGCTGGTACTCACCATTAACGGTTAACCACATCGCCAAGTTCTGCGGATTTGGAATTTCGTCCACGGTAGCCATAAAGGGTCCGAGGGGTGCGAACGTGTCGGCACTCTTGCCCTTCACCCACTGACCTCCTCGCTCGAGCTGAAAACTGCGTTCAGAGTAGTCATTGTGCAGCACGTAACCAGCAACGAATTCCATAGCCTGCTGCTTGTCTATGTACAACGCCTTCTTTCCGATCACCACAGCAAGCTCCACTTCCCAATCCACCTTCTCGGCCTTTCTGGGGATGACAACATCATCATTGGGTCCGACAACGGAAGTTGTCGATTTAAAGAAAATTACAGGCTCTGCTGGGAGTTCCATACGGCTTTCGGCTGCATGGTCGCGGAAGTTGAGCCCGATGCAGACAATCTTGCTGGGCCGGCAAATTGGTGGTCCGAGCCGCACCGAGGCTGGAATCCTGGGCGCAGACTCAGCATGCGTGCGCAACCAGAGTTGTAACCGGCTGAACGCGCCGTTCGAAAAGAAATTCTCGTCGTAATCCGTTCCGAAGGAGGACACGTCTAATCTCGTGTCCTCGCCCAGAAGGACACCGGGTCTTTCCTTTCCGGGATCACCGAAACGAATTAGTTTCATGAGAACTCTCGTACGAGCTAAAAGGCTAACGAGGATGTTGATCCGAGAGTGGTGGATGCTAATTCAAGTAAATTTGAGAAGCAAGCAACTGTCGTACACCGCGATAAGTTAGTTGGTCTGTTTCAGAGAGTAAAACAAAAAGAGGCCGACTAAGACACTAGTCTGTGTGAAAGACCTCTTCCATATCCGCCCACCATTCGCCTTCGCTGCGCGTTTCAAGTGGCTGCTGCATGGGCTTCATAATGGCCCACCACTCCTGGGTTTTCGGATCGGCAGCCATGTTTGCCATATCAGCAGCAAAGTCACTGCCGTGGTATTCGAAGTAGCCGAACAGAAGGTTATCCTTCAGAAATATCGTATAGTTGCGGATATTACACTGATGAATCATCTCGAGAATCTCAGGCCAGACTGCGGCGTGATATCTTTTGTATTCCTCGATGGCCTCTGGCCTCACGTTGATGACTGAACCGTAACGTTTCATAAATGCGTTCCTCATGTCTTCAATGTGCACGCAAGCCGAGTTTGAATCCCTTCGACCAGTTGCGTGCTTTAAGCCTCATCACTATATTCGATCGCCAGTTGGAGATTCCATTGAAGTAAGGCGGCGTACATCATGAAGGCGCATCGTATCGTTTCGCTCCAGGCTCGTGATGTTCGTTTTCCTCTCCCGCCCGGAACGGGCAGTGACTCGGTCCATTCCGGCTCGGAATACGCCTTTGCCACAACTCTGCTCCGCTGCGACGGAGGACTATTCGGATCTGGAATTGTGCTGACGCTGGGCAAAGGCAACGATTTGGTCTGCGAAACGATCCGATTCTTAGGCGAAGCTCTGATTGGATCTGATCTCGAACAGCTGATGCAGGAGTTCGGAGCAACTAGTCGACAGTTCGCGCAAGATCCGCAGCTGCGTTGGCTCGGACCCCACAAAGGCGTGGTTCACCTGGCACTAGCATCAATCACGAATGCGTGTTTCGACTTGTGGGCAAAAATGCGCGGACTGCCGCTCTGGGCGCTGCTCCTGGAACTGACGCCGCCGCAAATCGTCGATCTGCTTGATCTCAGCTATCTGGAAGACGTGCTGACAACAGCGGACGCGCGAAGGATCCTTGAAGACCAGCTCCCGTCGCGGTCAACTCGAGAACCGATACTCGGGAACGGGTACCCCGGCTACGACACCTCGGTTGGCTGGTTTCAGTACGACGATGGTCGCGTGAAGCAGCTGGCTCGGGAGGCTCTGGATCACGGTTTTCACGCGTTTAAGCTCAAGGTTGGATCCTCCGATGGTCAGCGTGACGTCAGGCGAGCCTTCATGCTCCGCGATCTGGCTCCCGAAGCATTGATCATGCTTGACGCAAATCAGCAGTGGACGCTGCCGAAAGCGCTGGAAATGTGTCGCGCTATCAAAGATATGTCTCCGTTTTTCGTCGAGGAACCGACGCATCCCGACGACATCGCTGCGCACCAACAGCTTGCAGATGCGATCTCGCCGATGCGAATTGCTCTGGGCGAGCACGTTCCCAACCGGATTATGTTCAAGAACTTCCTGCAGGCTAAGGCGGTTCACGCTGTACAAGTCGATTGCACGCGGGTAGCGGGTATTTCAGAGTTCCTCACGGTCAGCCTGCTGGCAAAAAAGTTCGGCGTCCCGGTCGTTCCACATGTTGGAGACATGGGTCAGGTTCACCAGCACCTAGTGCTCTTCAACCACATTGGCATGGGACATGAGGCAGTATTCCTGGAATGTATCCCCCATCTTCAGGAACATTTTGTATCGCCCGCCGAAGTTAAGAATGGCGTTTACATCACGCCGCAGGTTCCGGGTTGCTCGTCCGACTTAAAGGGCATCGTCCCAGGATGATGGCGTTAACCGGGTTGTTAGTGCATCAGGCGGTAATTTCTTCAGGACTCACAGCCCGCTTTTCGGCCATGGAGCGGTATTCGGCGAATACGATCTGCAGCGTGCGAAGATTGTCCCGACCGCTGGTTTCGGGGTCCGATTGGTCTTCGATCGCGCGCATCAGAGATGCCATTGGTCCCACGAACGCATCCGGAATCCACATGCTCTCTAGGCGCGCCGAGAACCAATAGTCGGGATTGCGCTTCGACATAAATTCCAAGGTGTCAGGTCGGCCGGTCGGGTAGTTGTACATGAGGCCGATGGTTCCTTTGATCACCCCTTCCGTTCCCTCAAGCCGAAAGATGGCGTATGTGTCACCTTGCCAAGTGGAGTGGCATGCATCAATCAACACTTGCAGACCGGATGCATACTCCCAAATTGTGAGTGTCTTGGTCTCAGCCTGAGTCTTCTCGCCTGGAGCGCGACTGCCACTGGTAAAT
>JBLNFC010000095.1:0-16631 GCA_050263355.1 Acidobacteriota bacterium | reverse complement strand
TCAACAGGAAACAGGCAAGAAAGCACCCAAGGACTCTCGCCGAGCCGCTTAAGCCGTCACCATCCCACCTAGGAAACTTGGGACAAACTTGGGACAAGAATCCATGCAAACAGCGGTGTTTTTGCCTAGCTGCGGGAGGTAAGAACAGCAGAATCAACGGGGTTTACCAGTGACCTGTCAGGCTCATAACCCAAAGGTCGGTGGTTCAAATCCACCCCCCGCAACCAACGGAGTTGCTGACCAAAAGGGTCGGCAACTTCTTCACTTTTATTTGGGTTGTGAGGAGTGCAATGCACCGTATTTCTCTCCTATTTCCCCGCTCGTGATTGCCCTGGCTTGCAACTTTTTGTTCGCGAATAGTGCTCTGAACCAACACGTCGGCAACCGATACCTACCGATGCTTTCCTGTTCAGCCCTGGTGTAGACTAGTTTGAGTATGGCGCAGTTCGTGATTGAACGCGAAATTCAGGGTGCGGGCTCTCTCTCGGAGGCTCAGATCCGAGAGGTGTCTTTGCAGTCTTTGGAAACTTTGAAAGAGATGGGTCCTCACATTCAATGGCTGCATAGCTATGTTACGGAAGATAAGGTCTACTGTATTTACCTTGCACCCGACGAGGATACTATCCTGGAACATGCCCGGCGGACCAAGATTCCGGCTGATCGCGTAGCTGCAGTGCGCCGCCTCATCGACCCGAACGCCTTTAGGTAGCGGCACGCCGAGTATCGAAAGCGTATCGGATCGCCACGTCGAGAGCCATTGCTTCACCTTCAGCCCAGGCACGTTTGCCCTGCAATTCAGTGACAGATTCCCATGCGCCTCGCAGCTTTTCATCGAGCTTCAATTTGTCTGCAGGAGGCAGGGGCGCACTGATAAGCTGGCGCAGACGTCCTGCTGCAGCTGCGACAGACAGGGCACGCTCAGCATCTCCGTTTCCTAACGCAACGCACGCCAATCCTTCCAAGACTCGCGCGATCCCACGGCGGTGTTCGAGAGCGGCAAACATCTCGAGACTCTTCCGGTACGCCTCATGTGCGGCCGAAAAGTCTCCTTGCTCGCACGCGATCGAACCCAAATCAGCTAGCGACCTAGCAGAACCCCAGTGGTCGCTCGCGCCGCGAAAACATGATAGTGCCCTCTGATATATGCCTCGGGCTGCAGCCAAATCGCCCTGCTCGCGCGCAATGTCGCCCTGCTGGTTGAGTGACCAGGCGGCACCGCTACGATCTCCGATCTCTTCGAAAATCTGCATTGCCTCCAACAAGGCGAAGCGGGCCCGTTCATAGTCGCCCCGGATCTTGGCGACGTCAGCCAGGTTATGGAGGCAACGGGCTGTCGAAACCCTGTCTGAAACCTTGCGCCAGCAGGCCAGACTTTCCTCAAAATTCTGTTGCGCCGCAATGTAATCCCCACGATCCCGGGCTGTAATGGCTAACGCATTCAGGGAGACGGCTATACCCCAGTAATCCTCAATTTCTTTATAGAGCGACAGGCTCTCTGTTGCGAACCGCGTAGCCGCCGAGAAGTCGCCCTGGGCGGTAGTTATCGCGCCGAGGAAAAGGGAAACTCTAGCTCGCTCTTTCGCGTAGCCCGTGCCAGCCATTTGCAGAAGGGATTCCATGCGCGCCCGGCCTTCAGCTAGATGTTCTCGCATGTCCCAGAATCGGAACAGGGCTAGGCACAGACGAAATCCCCATTCGAGATTTACGGTCGCAAAGAGCCAATCCAGCGCGGCCCGAAAATCATCATGTTCAATGTCGCACCGAGCCAGCCAAGCTGCGCGATCAGCCTCATTGAGATCAGGATTGCCTTCTTCTGCCAGGACGAGACAGTACGCCGCATGCGCACGTTTCGTTCCAGTCTCCTCGTCGCTCTCACGGAGCCGTTCCAGGGAATATTCTCGAATCGTTTCGAGCAAGCGAAAGCGTGGTTCGTCCTTGCCATGATGGCTCTGTTGGATCAAGCTCTTGTCGACCAGCGACGACATGAGTTCCAGGATGTCGGCGCCCAGATCACATCCCGTATTGCACACAGCTTCGGCGGCTTCCAGAGTGCACCCATTCCAAAAGACTCCCAATCTCCGAAGCAATTTTTGCTCGGATTCATCCAGTAAGCCGTAGCTCCAGTCAATCGCATTGCGCAATGTTTGTTGGCGTTCGGGGAGATCACGTGCACCCGCAGTGAGAAGCTGGAGCGGACTCTCGAGCCGTGCCAAAATTTGGCCAAGAGCAAGCATCTTGACTCTGGCCGCGGCCAGTTCTATGGCGAGTGGAAGACCATCCACTCTTGAACAAATCTCGGCCACAGTCGACGCATTGTCTGCCGCAAGCCTGAACTCAGGCTTAACCGCGGCTGCTCGCTGCGCAAATAAAATGACGGAAGGATTACTGATCAATTGCTCGAACGAAAGCAACTGATGCGGGTACGGCAGCGGGAGGGGTGGCACCGGATATTCATGCTCTCCATAAACGCGCAGAGGGGCTCGGCTGGTTACAAGTATTTTAAGCGTACGCGAAGCTTGGATTAAGTCGACCACCAGCTCTGAGGCGGGCAGTATGTGCTCCATGTTGTCTAACAATAGAAGCACTGGCGACTGGCCGCTCTCACTGAAGTAGTCCTTGAGCAGGTCGACAAACTGTCGTCCACCGGCCTCATGAATTCCCAGTGACTCAGCGATTGCCGCCGAAACCATTTTCGGGTCACTGATGGAGCCCAAACCTACAAAATGAACTCGCGTTTTGAAAGCGTCCAGGAGCTCGCCGGCCACTTCCAAGGCTAGTCTTGTCTTACCTGAGCCTCCCGACCCTGTCAGCGTCACCAAGCGGATGTCCGGATCGAGGAGGAGGCGCTGAATGGCCTGGAGTTCTCGCTCGCGGCCGACCAGCGGTGTCCGCGCGAACGGCAGGTGATAACCGGCAGTGACGCGCTGTTTCTGCCCGGCTTTCGCTTCGGGTGCAAGTGGAGAGTGGTCGCTGTCGAGGGTCACCGGCGCCGCGAAGATGTATCCCCGCCGGGGCACGGTCTTCAAAATTTCCTGCGAGCGATCGTCCAGGGCGCGGCGCAACTCCACCATGCACTGCACCAGGGAATCGTCCGTGACAAAAGCGTCGGGCCAAAGCGCCTGAATTAACTCTTCCTTACGAACAAGCCGGCCACGGTTCTCGATCAGATAGCCGAGCGCCTCGTAGACTTTGGGGCGAAGCTTTACTTCGAGATCGCCTTTGAGCACAGTTGCGCGCTGCAAATCGAGCGTGAACTCAGCGAACCTGTAGCTGCCTTGATGCTTTCTCGCTTCGGCCTTAGTCATTCACTCTGCTCTGCAGGCGATTACCAACCGGCGACCTGGAGTGCCCTGCTCCTGCTTCGGCGCAAGCATGAACAAACGGTAAAGCTCGGCGGCAAGATATTGCAAGTATCTGATTCCGCTTCGCGCTTGCGTATACCAGTCCGTCAGCAGATGAATCTAGCTGCGTCCTTGAGCCTGCTTTTGGCTTTTCTTTTGTTTTCTTTCGTTACTGTCCACCCGCACCGGAAGTAGGGTTCATACAACGGACGGACTTGGCAGGGTATAGCGATTATAGGCCAAGCGGCGGACAAGGATGGCGCACCTTATGTTTCATGAGGAGATTTCTGAGATGAAAATCGCACGCTTCGACAGACAACTACAGTTTTCCATAATCGCTCTCTTCATCATGGGCTTTTGGCCCTCGTGCATCCTGGCGCAAGATGCCCATGCGCAAATGCTTAACGCCCAACACGACATGACGGCGGACCAGAGTAAGGCCGGCGCCCTGCTCAAAATTGTCCGAGATTCGACCGCGCGCTTTCAGGACGTTGCTGCGGCCGAAGCGGAAGGATATGCGCTTCAATTCGGGTGCGTGAGCGGGCCCGACTCGGGTGCGATGGGACTCCACTTCGTGAATGGAGCCCTCGTGAATAGCGGCATCATCGACGCGACCCATCCCCAGATCGTGATTTACGAGCCAACCGCAAGTGGACGCTTGCGACTGATCGGCGCCGACTTTCTCGTGTTAGCCGACTCATGGAACGCCAAGCATTCGGGGCCACCGGAGCTAATGGGTCAGCTTTTCCACCTTTTCGATGCTCCCAACCGTTTTGGGCTGCCAGCCTTTTACACCTTGCATGTCTGGGCATGGAAGGATAACCCCAATGGCGCTTTCGTGAACTGGCACCCAAACGTGAAGTGTGAGGCATTCTCGGGCCAAAACCCCTAGGTTCCCGCGAGACACTGACCAAGAGAACAGGCTTCCATCTAACTCTCCAGACTGAAGCCTGTCTCTCGGCCGCGGGAAATCGCGTGTCGAATCGGAGTACCATGAGCCCTACCGAACTCTGGCGGCAAGGTTCACAACTTGGAGAGATCCAGGGAACCAGATTTCACAAAGTGGAGAAAAATCCAATGAATCCAGTTACCAGCGCAAACGTCCTCAAAGACAGCGTAAGCGGAAACGGTGGCTCGTCTGATTCGAAAGCCCCAAATACTTCAACGCCTCCGCGATCTGCGGGGATCTTCCTGAAGGAAGAGATGCTGGCGCGTTTTGCCTCCCGCGCAGCCACTTACGATAAAGAGAATCGCTTCTTCGAGGAGGACTTTGAGGAACTCCGGGCGGCGAAATACCTGCTATTGCCCGTGCCGTCGGAGTTCGGCGGGGCAGGCATGACTCTTGCCGAAGTATGCCGCGAGCAACGCCGGCTTGCATATTACGCGCCCGCAACTGCCCTGGCGGTGAACATGCACGTCTATTGGGTTGGAGTGGCGGCCGACCTCTGGCGGCGCGGCGATACCTCCATGGAATGGCTTCTGCGTGAAGCAGCCGCCGGCGAGATCTTCGCCGCGGGCCACGCGGAAAGTGGCAACGATATTCCACTTCTGCTCTCGACCACGAAAGCAGAGCGTGTCAATGGCGGCTACAGGTTTACTGGTCGTAAACACTTTGGTAGCTTAACGCCGGTTTGGACCCGCTTCGGCATACATGGGATGGACACTAGCGATCCGAGTGCGGCGAAAATCGTCCACGCCTTTATGTCACGCGACAGCTTAGGCTATTCCGTCAAGCAAACCTGGGATGTGCTGGGGATGCGCGCTACCCGCAGCGACGATACAGCTCTGGACAACGTATTCGTTCCCGACAGGTATGTAGCACGGATCGTGCCAGCTGGGGGCGCCGGCATCGATCAATTCGTGTTGGGCGTGCTGGCGTGGGCAATGATGGGTTTTGGCAACATCTATTACGGCTTGGCCAAGCGCGCATTGGACCAAAGTATTAGCGGACTGAAGAACAAAGGGTCGCTGGCGCTCTCGCGGTCAATGGCGTACCACCCGGAAGTTCAGCATGCTGTTGCGGATATGGTTCTCGAATTGGAAGGCATCGGACCGCATCTGGAGGCGATTGCAACCGACTGGTCCAATGGCGTTGACTATGGAGCTGAGTGGCCTGCAAAACTGTTCGCAGCGAAATATCATGCGGTGGAAGGCTCCTGGCGAGTCGTCGACATGGGGCTGGACGTATCCGGAGGCATGGGGATATTTCGGTCGGCAGGGTACGAGCGCTTGCTTCGCGATGCACGGCTGGGCCGCATTCATCCCGCCAACTCCTTCCTCACTCACGAGGTCGTTTCAAAGACCGCGCTCGGTATCAGTCTGGACGAGCAGCCTCGCTGGGGATGAGAGTCAAGGCCGAAGCACGATCAAACTGTGCACGTGAACGAGCCTTAGCGAAAAATCATGGGGCAAGTTCGCGTCCCACACGGGACGCGAGCTTGCTTGCGGAACGTTTGTAGCGTTATGCATTTAGAGCTACGGCTCGTTAGTAAGCTGTCGAATCAGCTCTACCTCTGCCTGACGATACGGAGTTCCGTCGGGCCGTAATACTTCGTGGAACCACACGGGAGGGTGACTGTTGATGTATGGGTGTTCCCACGATTCCCAGGGCAAATACGTTTGAGTCTTGCCAGCTACGAATCCCCAATTGATCGCGCCCACGTGCTCCTGCTTAGCAATCGGCAGGACCGCGTCGAACGTGCTGCCTACCGACCTCGCCATGTACTCCGTGCAAATAACCGGGCGATTGTATTTCCTTAGCCAGGTCACTTCACGCCGGAAGTATTCCGGCCAAGTGTAGTTGTGAAAGGTAATGATGTCAGACTCGCGCAGCTGAATTTTTTGCAGCTCGCCAAGTGCTGATCCGTCGGGCGACGTATCCACGCCCCAAACTCCGCTCGTGAGTGGCTGGCTAGGATTCGCTTCGCGCGCCCACTGGAATACCTGCGGCAATAACGCTATCACTCGAGCTGTTTTGTCTTTCAGTTCCTGGTTTGAATAGCTACCTGCATTGTCCGCTCCGGGCTCATTCCACAAGTCCCAGGCAAGAATACGATCATCGTGCGCGAAGGCCGACACGATTCCGTGTACGTAAGCTTTCAACCGTGGGTATTGATTCGGATCGGCGAGCGCAGCCGCTCCGGGACTCTGCACCCATCCTGAGTTGTGAATTCCCGGGATCGGCGGGTGCTGGGGGCCGAGGTGAGGAGACGGGTCCCAGCACGAGTCGAAGAGCACAAAAATAGGCCGAATATGATGCCGCGCCCCCACTGCGAGGAACTGGTCGATGCGCTTCTGAAAGCCTCCCGCGTCGTGTTCCCACAGCAGGTCATGAAGAAAGACCCGCATGGTGTTCATGCCCATCTTCTCGGCCCATGTGAATTCCTTATCGATTTCCACAAGATCAAACGTGGCCTCTTGCCACATCTCCAACTGATTGATCGCGGATTTAGGAACAAAGTTGCTTCCCAGCAGCCATTTCTGCTGCGCATACCATGAATTTGCCTTCTCCTCTGGCCAGCGGCTCGTCTGGGCCCATGCTGCAATCGTGGACAATTGGGCGAAGACGAGGAGTAGCAACATGTGTCGGTTGAGTTTCAAAGTGTTAATCCTCTCTTTGGCGAAATTGAATGATCTTGCGACGGTCCCGTTTCGACGGCCTGCCTTCGGGTACAGGCGTGACAGTTCGCATTAGCTTCCGTTCCTCTGCCATTTTGGTGCGCGACTCCCGGCTGGACTCGGTCTCTCGATACAGAGTATGCGCGACGCTCGCCGGCCCGCGCATTTCGCTCAATTGCAAAACCTCGATCTCAAACTCGCCACCTTCCGTGGTTACTCTCAGCAAGTCGCCAATATGAACATCGCGGGCAGGCTTGGATGGTTGACTGTTACACCGAACCCTGCCTAGCTCGCAGGCTCGTTTCGCTAGTGCCCGTGTCCTGAAGAATCGGGCCGCCCACAGCCAGACATCTGTTCGTACGCTGGTCATAACGCTGCTTCAGTATAAAAGCGTCGTTAACTTACTGGAACTGTATAGAATGGCGCACTACGGACCCCAATCAGGAGCACTATGCATGGCACTCCGGATGTCACGCCGCGGGTTCATTGCAGGGATAGGGGCATTAGCCACCACAATGCAAACGCCTCGACGGTTCGCTAGGTCTTTCTCACAAACAGCGGTCCAGCTTTCAAAGTCGGCGTTTCGAATTGCGGTCATTAACGACGAGATCAGCCAGGATTTCGATCATGCATGTCATGTAGCCTCACGGCAATTCGGGATGCAATGGATCGAGCTGCGTTCCATGTGGAATACGAACCTCATTAAGTTGACCTCGAAACAAGTGGCGGAAGCAAAACGGATTCTTAAGCAAAACGGCCTGGGCGTAACAGACATTGCCAGTCCGCTCTTCAAGGTGGATTGGCCGGGTGCCCCTAAATCAAAGTTCAGCCCTAAACATGACCAGTTCAATGCCGATTTCACTTTCGCTCAACAGGACGAAGTCCTGGAGCGCAGCATTGAGTTGGCAAAGGTCTTTGAGACTGATCGCGTTCGGTGCTTCGATTTCTGGCGTCTCGATGAACAAGGTCCTTATCGCGCACCCATCAATGAAACGCTACACAAAGCCGCTGAAAAGGCCGGTAAGAACAATGTCATGCTTATTCTCGAGAACGAGCCGGCCTGCAATACAGCAACCTCTTTTGAAGCAGCTCGTGTTCTCGGTGCGGTGAAATCCAAACACCTGATGTTGAACTGGGATCCCGGTAACGCCGCCTCTCATGGAGAGAAAGCTTATCCCGACGGTTACAATCTCCTGCCAAAGAACCGCATCAGTCACTGCCACTGCAAAGACGTTATCCGAAACGCGGATGGATTCGAGTGGGCAGCGATGGGTCATGGAGAGATTGACTGGGTCGGCCAGTTCAAGGCTTTGAAGCGCGACGGCTACCACGGTGCGGTAAGCCTCGAGACCCACTGGCGCGGTGCAGGGACACCGGAGGACTCAACAGCGCAGAGCTGGGCCGGAATGAAAGATGAATTACAAAGAGCAGGAGCTTTGTAGATCTCATGCAACCAGGAACTAGGCTTTCAGGAGGTTCACCCATTGACCAATAACAACCAGGTACGCGGATGAAAATTACAGACGCCAAGATTTTCGTCTGTTCACCCGGACGAAACTTTGTGACGCTTAAGATCTACACCGATGACGGTGTCTACGGCCTCGGAGATTGCACATTAAACGGCCGAGAGCTTTCCGTCGCCACTTATCTCACCGATCACGTGATTCCTTGCATCATCGGGCGTGATCCCTTTCAGACGGAGGACATCTGGCAGTACCTCTACCGCGGGGCATATTGGCGCAAGGGGCCCGTGACAATGACTGCGATTGCCGCCGTGGACGTCGCATTGTGGGACATCAAAGCCAAGGCGTTGAATACGCCTCTGTACAACTTGCTCGGTGGACTCAGTCGTACCGGCGTCATGGTCTACGGTCACGCCAATGGTCACGAAATTGAAGAGACCGTCCGCGAGGTCGGGCGCTACCGCGAGCAGGGGTATCTGGCTGTGCGAGCGCAGTGTGGCGTGCCAGGACTGGAAAGCACCTATGGCGTTTCCAGGGACAAGATGTTCTATGAGCCAGCGGAGAAGGGATTACCGCCGGAAAACATCTGGTCATCCGAGAAGTATCTTCTGCAAGTACCCAAGCTATTCAAGGCCTTGCGTTCCGAGTATCGAGACGATCTGCACCTGTTGCACGACTCGCATCATCGGCTTACACCTATTCAAGCCGCGCGGCTGGGAAAAGAATTGGAGCCTTACCATCTGTTTTGGCTGGAGGATGCTGTACCAGCCGAACTCCAGGAGGGCTTTCGCATCATTCGCCAGCACACAACAACCCCGCTCGCGGTCGGAGAAATATTCAGCATCATTTGGGATGCGAATGTATTGATCACGGAACAGCTGATCGACTATCTGAGAATGACCGTGGTGCATGGTGGTGGAATCACGCCACTGAAAAAAGCAGCCGCATTCGCCGATATGTATCACGTGCAGATGGGATTTCATGGGGCAACGGATCTCTCGCCCGTGACAATGGGTGCAACCCTGCACTTCGACATTTCGGTGAGCAACTTCGGAATTCAGGAATACATGCGGCATACGCAACAAACTGACGAAGTTTTTCCCCACTCCTATTATTTCAAGAATGGCTACTTGCATCCGGGAGACCGACCGGGCCACGGAGTAGATTTCGACGAGCGACTGGCAGCGAAGTTTCCTTACGAGCGCGCCTACTTGCCAGTGAATCGAAAACTCGATGGAACCATGTGGAACTGGTGAGGAAGGCAGGCCGAACGTGGAGGCATCATGAACAAAACTCGACGTGACTTTATCAAGCAAACGGTGATTGGCTCGACGGCTTTCGTTGCGTATCCGCACGCAAAAATATTCGGCGCCAATGATCGCGTGCGGGTGGGAATGATTGGTGTCGGTGGACGGGGTCAGGAATTAGTCAAACAGATTCTGCAAGTGCCGAATGCTCAACTGGTCGCGATCGCCGATATCTACAGCCGACGGCGAGATGAAGCGAAACAGATGGCGCCCGGCATTCAGACGCTCGATGATCATCGTCGCCTTCTTGACCGGAGCGACATTGATGCTGTGATCGTAGCCAGCCCCTTACATATTCACGCGCGGCACTTTCTGGACACGCTCTCTGCGGGAAAGGATCTGTATTGCGAGAAGACAATGACGTGGTCGATTTCAGAGGCAGAACAATGCCTGGCAGCGGCCAAGAGTTCAAACCGAGTCATCCAGATCGGCCTTCAGCATGAGAGTTCCGGGGCTTTGGCCGACACGAGAACTTGGATCAAGGATGGGCTGGTTGGAAAAGTCACCCAGGTAGAATCATGGATGAGCCGGAACACACCCCACGGCAAAGGCCAGTGGGTACGTCCGACACCTTCCGACTGCACACCCGGCAACGTCAACTGGGGTGCGTTTCTCAATGGACGTCCCGATCAGCCATTTGACGCGTACAAGTTCATCAATTGGAGATTGTTCTGGGAGTTCTCTGGCGGGAACGTGACCGAAAACATGGTTCACCAGATTGCATGGATTATGAGCGCTCTCAACCTGCCGGTGCCGAGCGCGGCATACATGTCGGGCGGCGTCTTCTCGGAAAAGGATGGACGCCAGGTGCCGGACACCATTGCCGTCACACTCGACTTTGCCAACGACCTGGTGGTCACGTGGCAGTCCACTTTTAGCAACAGCGTTTACGGACTAGGGGAGCGTTTGCTGGGAAGCGACGGTACCATCGAGCATACCGCCGGAGCCAATGACATGGCGTCCGACAAGGCAGAAGAGAGCATCCGGTACTTTCCAGAAAGGACCAACCGCCGTGACGGTACCACGCTGACGGGCACGACACCAAACCAGGACCACATGGCGAACTGGATCGATTGTGTTCGCAACCGTAAGACACCAAATGCGCCGGTTGAAATTGGCTATCGTTCCGCCATTGCTGCACACATGGCGAACCTTGCCTATCGCCACAAACAGCGCGTTACTGCAGCGATGGCTAAGTCGATGCAACCGGAATTCTGAATGCGACATGGCAAGGCAAATTGCTTGTCATGTCGGCGGTTTAACCGTGGGCTTCAGGCGACCGATCCAGAATCTCCTCATTAGCAGCATCCCAATACTGCTTCTTCCCGGACCAGTAGGCTCGAGCAGCCATAATGCATGCAACCGAGTGAGCGAAGCCGTTGTTTACCGTGCAATGAGGCTGCTGGCGAGAACGCAGGCACTCTAACCAGTTCGCCATGTGCCCTAGCGTCAAATCATCGATGCCCATCGGCGGAATCTTTGTTTCGACCGGCAGAAGAACATTTTTCGCTGCTCTCTTCTTGTCGATGTCAGCATCTTCCTCATGGGTGCCCAGCTCTTGTATGACCTGGTAGCGTGGGCTACCTTCACCTCCGATGTTGATGAGAGTCGCCTTCTTCCCCATATAACGGGTGAAGCTGGGTGCATCGTTGCCAAAGCTTGTGGAGTAGCTCACCAGGAATCCTTTCGGATACTCCAATAAGGCCTGGAAGGTGTCGGCGTTCTCCCGGCCATCGTGCCACGCATACACCCCGCCATGGGCCACGACTGAACGCGGGAAGTGATCGTCCATAAACCAATGCACAAGATCGATTGCGTGACTCATCCATTGGTCAGGAATACCGCTGGAGAACTCTTTGTATAAGCGGAATTCGCAGTAGACTTGCGGATCGAATGGCCGATAGGGTTTCGTGAGCAGCCATTTACGCCAGTCGGTATCTTCTTCCCGGAGCAACTTGGTTTCTTCGCGCCCGCGCCATCGCGGACCGTGGTAATTCCACACGATCTCGACCTTACTAATGTCCCCGAGCGCGCCGCTCTGCAGTACGTCGTGCGCAGCAACAGGGTAAGGTTCACTCCGATGTTGCGTACCCACCTGCACGATGCGGTTGTTATGCAAAACAGCATCCCGGGCGGCTTTGGCATCCGCCAGCACATTGCCCATGGGCTTTTCAACATAGGCGTCTTTGCCTGCTTCCACTGCCATTTTCAGGATGGGCGAATGAGAGTGCTCCGGAGTGGAAATAAGCACTGCGTCAATGTCTTTACTGGAAAGGGCGTCCTCTAGGTATTGGAGCTCCCTCGGCGCCCGGCCGTAATACCCTGTATTCTTCGCGGCAGCTTTTTCGCGGTTCAGCCGCCATAAATCGCAAACGGCGGTCACTTCCACATTGTGACTGCTCTTAAGTTGCGAAACGATCCAAGCCAGGTCGCCCCCGCGACTGCCGGTGCCGATATGGCACAAGGAGATGCGATCGTTCGCACCTACGATCCTTCCGTACGACAAAGCTGTGTTGGAGAAGGCTGCGCCCGCGGCGACCAGCGCGGATGTGGTTAAGAACGTTCTACGGTTGATTGATAGGTTTGAATCGCTCAAGCTTGCCTCCCCGGACATATTGTGAGCTTGCGCTGCGACGTTGAATCGTTCGCAAGAGCGAGAAAGTCAAACAGTTTAGCATCCACCAAGCAGCACCCGTACTATATGTGAAAATAGAAGCCGGATGCCAACCAACCTGGAGCCCATGGAGACGTCAACTTTTCGCAGGGTCTTCAAAGCATTTCACTATCGCGATTTTAGACTGATGTGGATCGGCGCCTGCATGTCGAGCATTGGCACCTGGATGCAGATCGTCGCGCAGGGCTGGCTGATCTACCGGCTGAGCCACTCGGCTTTTCTGCTCGCATTGGACCAATTCCTCGCGGGCATCCCAATATTTCTCTTCTCCTTGATTGGGGGTGTAGTAGCGGACCGCGCGGAGAGACGCAAGATTCTTCTCGGCTCTCAGTATGTGCAGATGGCTTGTGCTGCTCTGCTTACTGTACTCGTGGCAACTGGAACGGTACACGTCTGGCACATTCTGACTCTTTCCTTCTTCTCTGGCCTGGCTCAAGCATTTGGCGGCCCGGCGTATCAGGCACTCATTCCTACTCTGGTCGATAGAGAAGATATGCCGAATGCCATTGCCCTCAATTCGATTCAGTTCAACACAGCGGTGACTATCGGTCCCGCACTCGCAGGACAGGCCTTGGCAAAATTAGGAGAGTCGTGGTGCTTTGGACTGAATGCACTTTCCTTCCTCGCCCCTATCGTTTCGCTGTTGATGATTCGCACTCGCTTCCTCCCGGCAAAAACAACTGAGTCGATCTTTGAAAGTCTGAAACAGGGCATCAAGTTCGTGCGCAAGCAGGGCTCGATGGAAGCGCTCATCGCGCTGGCGTTCTGCATGACGGCTTTGAGCATGCCCATGCGCACTTACATCCCAGTGTTCGTCAAAGACTTTTTTCATCGTGGTCCAGAGACTTACGGAAACCTGCTCTCCATGATGGGAATTGGCTCGATCTGCGGCTCATTAATCATTGCGGGACTTGGGAACATCGCATACAAAGGCCGGCTTGCACTCACAACTCTCATCAGCTTGGGCGCAGGTATATCGGTCTTTTCGCTATCCCGATCCTTGACGCTCAGCTACGCCATGCTGGTTCTGGTAGGGGCGTCAATGATGGCGGTTTTCGCGACTGTCACCTCACTGGTTCAATTGATTACGACCAACGAAATGCGCGGGCGAGTAATGAGCGTCTACAACTGTGCATTCCGCGGTGGTATGCCCATGGGCAATCTGCTATCTGGATGGCTCGTGCCTGTGTTTACAGCACCTGTGGTACTCGGGGCAAATGGACTGGCGCTGATTCTGATGGCCCTGTACTTCTTCCTGGTGCAGCGCCGTGTCGCAGCGCTTTGAGCAGGTAGGATTTCCGAGCACAGAGCCTCAGTTATCCGGATCCAGTCCGACTGCGTTCTAGAAATAGAATTTTAAGCCCAACTGTAACTCGCGCATCGGGTTCGTCAGGCCGGTAATCTGGCCGAAGGAGCCATCTCCTAAACCGGTATCCGGTGCGTCAAACTGAGGATGGTTGAAGACGTTGAAGGCCTCGGCACGGAATTCCATCCGCATTCCTTCTCTTACACTCGACAAGGGGAATTCCTTAAGAGTGCCATTGAAACGTTCTTGCTCCCGGGTACGCGGACTCCTCCATAGGTCCGCGGCGCATTTCCTAGCGTGAACGATGGCGTCTCCGCGAGCGCAGAGCCCGGCGCTCCTCCTATGCTGCCGTCCGGACAAGTATTCCCTACATCGCAAGCGTTCAAGAAGTAGTTGTTCAGCATGCCCGTCTCCGAAGTGTGATTCACTTTCACAGGTGCATTCAATGTTGGCCGCAATCCACCGTAGGTTGGAATGGGCGAGTTAGTGGCCTGGGTGAGGATCACGGGCCTTCCCGCGGCGAAGCGCCAGATCCCGTTCAACTGCCAACCACCGATCAAGCCGTTCAACACGGGATGCATATTGCCGCCGAAGTGCTTGCCCCTGCCGATTGGGAGCGAATAAACATAGCTGAACTGTAGAACTTGCGGGATATCGAAAACTGAGAGAGCCCGTTCTGCTTTCAGATTGTTGGGATTCTGCACATGCAGAACATCCCCGCCGATACCTCCGCCGAGCCACGAGATGCTGTCGTCCGTTGCTGAGGCGTCATCGATCGATTTGGAAACGGTGTAGGTCACCAGGAATTCCAAACCGTTCGAGAATCCCTTGTCCACGCGGAACTGCGCGGCATGGTAGATGGAGCTTGCGATGGGGGGCGAATCACCCGAGAAGCTGGTGAACTGAGGAAACGGCACATGGAATGGACTGTTGGGACTCTGGTACTCGTGAATCGTGCTCTGGGACAGGCTGCTCAATGGATCGGTTATGTACGGAGCCATTGGGTTAGGCACGAAGGTCTGGTCTAAAGCGGCCACATTGACTTGTCCTGCCAAACGCGCGCGCTCGAAATCAGGCCCTAGATAGTTCTGGTCCCGGAAGCCTCCCAAATACAAGTGTGTTCCCTTTTTCCCGATATAACTCACATCGGCGATGATCTTGGATGGCAACTCTTTTTGAAACCCGAAGCTCCATGCCTGCTCATATGGGATGTTGCGGCTGATACTGAGAATTGGGCCCGCGGCTCCATGACCTATGTCGTTTAAAGGTCCGAGCGAGCTGCCCGTCGGAAGTTTGGGCCCAAGGTCCGGAAAGGGCGCCTGGAAGGATCGGAAAGGATCGAAGAGACGCGATCCGGGAAAGGCGCTGGCATTCTCGAACGTCGGAATCCATGAGGTCTGGACATCGTATCCTTGATATCCCCACGGACCGGTTCCCGCCGCTCCTGACCTCGGAGTCGAGAAGTAGATTCCGTAGCCACCACGCAGTACTAAACCATGCGGCATTTGATAGGCGAAGCCTAACCGAGGCTGAAATGCCTTGTAGTAGGTGTCGTAATTGTAGCGATGCTGAGAGTTCGCAAACACCTCGCCGCCTTTGACCGGGAAATCGGGCAAGCCCGGCGCCGTAAGCGAGAATGTCAAGTTGGGATCCAGCCAATTCATCCGGTTGAAGCGCTCGGTTCGAGGCAACGACAGTTCGTAGCGGAGCCCCAGGTTCAACGTAAGTTTCGGCGTCACGCGGTAGTTGTCCTGGGTGAACATGCCGATCTGAAAGTCTTGGGTGCTACGTTGTTGGGAACTTCGTAGACGCCGCCCTGATTCCCCCAATCGATACCCATGAGGAAGCTGGCCATCGCATCGCCACCTGCGCTGCCTGATCCGCAGTCCGCAGTTTGACCCAAGCTGTCGTCCGTGTTGGTAGTAGCAGCGGAAGCGAAGCAATCAAACCCAAACTGGCCACCGGGCCATCCCGGCTGCGCAAAATTAATTCGGTGCATGCGGCCTTCCCCACCGAACTTGAATTCATGATTGCCATGCACCCAATTGACGGAACCACTGAGCTGGTGGGTCTCCTGGCCTTCACGGATAATGCTGAAGGTCTGAGTTCCGATGTTATTTCCTCCCACATCCCGATACTGGTCGAGCGTAATCGCTGGAAATTGCTTAAAGCCGGACGAGTTCATGTAAGCCGGAAAGCCGAGATCGGCTACCGGATCGAGATTGGGGAAATCACCGGTAATACCGGGTTCATTAACCGAGCCCCGAGTGATGCCATAAGCCATATTCAGCACGAGAGTCGGGCTGAAGGTTTGGGTGTAGTTCACGGCAAATAAGTGGTCATGTTCCTCAACTGGGCCGCCGGTGCATGGATCAGCCTCATTGCCGAAACAATTGAAACTGTGATTGCTGGTTCGGTGTTCGGCATACTTGCCGCTCAGCAGTTTGCTTTCCCCGATGCGGTGATCGATTTTGATGTCGAACTGGTTTACTGAATTTCGATTGCTGCCGGCGGCAAAGAAATTCTTGTGCAAGTCTCCGCTCGCCAGGTTGGGTTGTGGATAGAACTGCATCAACTTGGCAGCCATCGGATCGATCAGATTGCCGGGCGTGCCCGGGTTCGCCACGTTGAAGGGAGTACCTGCCAATGTCGGACTACCTGGGCTCGCGTAGCTCGCAAGATTGTTATTCGGAATCGGGCTCCGACCAAATGAGAACCCTCCGCCGTCGGTACCCGTAAACGGATCGTATAGCTGCCCCGCTGGATCTGTGCAGAGTCCACTCGGATCGAAAGTTGCACCTACAGACGTGCACAGCTCTCCGAAATTCCCCGTTCGTTCCGCAAGCGTAGGTACGCCAAGGAAATGGGAGCCAAAGCTTCGCTCCCTTATACCTTCATAGTCAAAAAAGAAGAACGTCTTGT
>JBLNFC010000094.1:0-8514 GCA_050263355.1 Acidobacteriota bacterium | reverse complement strand
GCATCTCGCGGAATATCCGCATTCGCACGCACTCGTAATTTGCGGAAGGGCTCGGCCCAAGCCATGAGCTTCAGCAGTTCGGGATCGTCAGCTTTGGGAGGCAACGTGTTCAGCTTGCCCTTGATCACGCGGCCTGTTGTGCCATCGAGAGAAATCCAGTCTCCCTCGCGGAAGACCTGGCCATTGGCGCGCATTTCACGCGCCTTTTCGTCTACATCAATGTCACCCGCGCCGGCGACACAGCACTTGCCCATACCGCGGGTCACAACTGCTGCGTGACTCGTCATGCCGCCGCGAGAGGTCAGAATCCCGACGGCGACTTCCATACCGTGGATATCTTCCGGTGTAGTTTCGGCGCGCACGAGAATGACTGGATTCTTTTTGTTACCGTGTCCTGCCTTTTCGACCGCTTCATCGGCTGTGAACACGATTTGGCCTACCGCTGCACCCGGAGACGCCGGCAGACCTGTCGCAAGCACTTCGACTTTGGCATGCTTTTCGTCGAGTCGCGGAACGAGAAAATCGTAGAGCTGGTTCGGTTCCACTCGGAATATGGCTTCTTCCTTGCTTATGAGCCCCTCTTCAACCATCTCGAGTGCGGCCTTGACGGCTGCGATTCCGGTGCGCTTGCCATTGCGCGTCTGCAGCATGTAGAGCTTGCCTTCCTGGATAGTGAACTCGAAGTCCTGCATGTCGCGATAATGTTTTTCCAGGCGTGTCGTGATGTCCCGCAGCTGGTTGTACACCTCCGGCATGATCTTCTCGAGCTCGACAATGGGAACTGGTGTGCGGATGCCGGCGACTACATCTTCGCCTTGCGCATTCATCAGGAACTCGCCATAGAACTCTTTCACGCCCGTCGCAGGATTGCGAGTAAAGCCCACGCCCGTGCCACTGGTCTCACCCAGGTTGCCAAAAACCATCGCCTGCACATTCACCGCAGTGCCGAGGTCGTCTGAGATGTTATTGATCCGACGATAGTGCTTGGCACGATCATTGTTCCAGGAACGAAACACGGCATCGCGAGCCATCACCAGTTGTTCATGGGCATTTTGCGGGAAGTCGCGCTTGGCATGCTTCTTCACGACTTTCTTGTATTCCTCAATGACTTCCTTGAGTGCCTGGGCGTCAAGACCGGTGTCGAGTTTCTGCTTCTTCTGCTTCTTCTTTGCGTCAAAGACTTCATCAAAGGCAGACTTGGGAATCTCGAGAACAACATTGCCGAACATCTGAATCAAGCGTCGGTACGAATCGGCAGCGAAACGTTCGTTCTTGCTGCGAGCTGCAAGTGCCTGAACGCTTTTGTCGTTCAGACCGAGATTCAAAATAGTGTCCATCATGCCTGGCATTGAGAACTTGGCGCCGGAACGCACGCTCACCAGCAACGGATTCTCGCCTTGGCCGAGTTTCTGCCCCTGCAATTGCTCGAGCTTTGCCAGTGCTTCTTCCATCTGCTGATCAACTTCTCGGGAAACCGTGTTCTGCCGCATGTATTCACGGCATGCCTCAGTCTGGATGGTGAAGCCGGGAGGAACGGGGAGTCCGGCGTTGGTCATTTCAGCGAGGCCCGCGCCTTTGCCGCCGAGGTCGTCCTTCATTTTGCCGTTGCCTTCAGCCTTGCCGCCGCCAAAAAAATAAACATACTTCACGGATGCTTTGCTTTCGCGTTTCATTTCAGTTTCGGGCATTGTGGTAGTAGCCATGATTAGTCCTTTACTCTAAGATTTCGCATCGATTTGCCGCGTCCTGGTTCCGATTCTTGTCGAGATCCCTTCACCCACTTGCGCGATTGTCATCGCTCGCTGGCTTGGCATCCCAAGCCTTAGCAGGTTATGGCGCTTTAAGACTGTCGTATATCAACTCTTGCGTTCCGTCACGATCTCGGAGAAATCAGCAATCGTCGAGAACTCGCGAGTAAGCGTTTCTAGCAAGGCGAGACGGTTCGCTCGCAAGTTTTCATCGTCGACCATCACCATTACCTGGTCAAAGAACTGGTCGATTGCGGGGCGCAGCTTCGCTATCTCCGATAAAGCCGTGTCATAGTCTCGTGCGCCGCGCAGTGCTTCAACTTTCTTCGCCGTCTCAGGAAGGAGGCCAGCCAATGTGCGTTCCGCATCTTCCTTCAGTGCATTGGCGTTGATGGTTGTTGAAGGCTGCTTCCCTGCCTCCCGTGCCTGCCGCAGGATGTTCTTCATCCGCTTGAATGCGATCGAGATCGCCTCAAAGTCCGCGGTAGAGCGGACACTACTGAGAGCCGCGGCTCGCGCCACCGCATCGACCACGTCGTCCGATCCTGCAGCGAGCACCGCATTTACCACGTCGTACTTGAAGCCGAGCGCGTCACGAAGATAGAACTCCAGGCGCTCGCGTACAAACTCTGCAATGGCCTTCCCGGGATCATTCTTCGTCGAGAAGCGTTTTTCCGCTTCGGTACCGCGGTAGCTTTCACGCGCATCCTGGAATAATTGATGAATCCGCAAGGGCAGCTTCTTTTCTGCGATTATTCGGATAACACCATTAGCCTGCCGACGCAGGGCAAAGGGATCTTTCGATCCCGTTGGTTGCATGCCAAGGGCAAACATGCCGGCAATGGTGTCGGCCTTGTCAGCGATCGAGAGAATTGCCCCCTCAGTCGTGCGTGGAAGGGTGTCCTCCATCGACTCCGGCTTGTATTGATCGTAAATAGCGTCCGCAATAGCGAAGCGAGTAGCCTCGGGCAAGCCTTCGTCCAACTGCTGCACACGCGCATAAAGGCCGCCCACGATGCCCTGTAATTCCGTAAACTCCTTCACCAACTCAGTTGTGAGGTCGGCTTTCGCCAGGCACGCAGCTTTGTGAACCACTCCAGGGCGCACGGCAACTCCATTTTGCCGCAGAACCTCCGAAAGCCAACTGGCCAGGCGCTGCACTCGTAGGGTCTTCTCGTGGTAGCTGCCTAGGTCCTTCTGAAAAGTGACGTGCCTTAGCATTTCCAGACGTTCGCGCAACGAGTGCTTCTGATCCGTCTGCCAGAAGAAACGCGCGTCGTTGAACCGGGCCCGCAACACGCGCTCATGCCCATGACGAATGAGGCCCTCAGGATCTCCGTCCGTGTTCAGTACTGCCAGAAAGTGTGGAGCGAGTTTCCCGTCAGAACTCTCGATCGCGAAATATTTCTGGTGATCGCGCATCACGGTGACCAGAACTTCCTCCGGTAATTTCAGGAACTCTGGTTCGAAGTTCCCCAACGTTACAGAAGGAAATTCGGTCAGGTTAACCACTGTTTCCAGAAGTTCTTTGTCCTCGCGCCAGCGTGCGCCGGAAATGGTTCGGGTAGCCGCATCCAGCTGTTTGCGAATTTTTTGTTCGCGAACCTCACGTCCGAGCACCTTTGCTGTCTCCAGAGCCTCCACGTACGGAACACCTGCTTTGGGAATCCGGACTTCGCCGTGCCAGAGAATGCGATGTCCCCGAGACCGGTCCGACGCGCGGACGCCATCAAACTCCAGCGGGATCACTTCCTCGTCTAGCATGGCGACCAGCCAGCGCACGGGACGCACAAAACGCTCGGAAGGTTTGCGCCAATACATGCTCTTAGGCCAGTAGATTCCTGCCAGTTCCTTTGGAAGTAGTTCATTCAAGATTTCGGAAGCCACTCGGCCTTTTTTCGTGGTTTTGGCGGCGATGTACTCGCCCTTTGCCGTAGTTATGCGATTGAGCCGCGAGATGTCTAAACCGACCTTTTTGGCAAATGCATGGGCCGCCGGCGTGGGTTGCCCGTCCTTGAAAGCAATGGCCACCGCTGGTCCGGTGAGCTCGTCGGTGACATCGGGCTGTGCGGCGGCAATGTCGGACGCAAGCACCGCCAACCTGCGTGGCGTATCCAGTGAAGAAACTTCACCACCGACGGACAGATGTTCTCGAACAAGCAGGTCGTCCACGCGCTTCTTCAGCTCTTTAGAGGCCGCAGCGATCATGCGCGCCGGGATTTCTTCACATCCGATTTCCAGGAGAAAGGCAGGCATCAGGTGAAAACTCTATTGTCGCAGAACGTTGACCAAGTCGATGTGAGCACCGTCACAACAAATGTGGGTTGCCATCCCGAACGCGATTTCTCGCAGGTTCTCTGCACTCAAGTGCCTTTGAAAGCGTTTCTAATTGCCAATCGAGAAGTGCTGTTACGCGCTTACAGTTTCCTTTTTGGCCAGTTTTGCTCGCTTGTTAAGCTTCGCTTCAGGATCGACATCGTCGACCTCAGATTGCTGAGCAGCGTAGGCTTTCGCTATGCCGACGGCCAGAGCTCGGACGCGCGCAATCACGCCTACCCGCTCAGTCACTGAGATCGCTCCGCGGGCATCCAGAATATTGAACAAGTGCGAACACTTGAGGCATAGATCATAGGCGGCTAACAAAGGAAATCTCTTTTTGTTTGCTGCTGGCTTACCATCTGATCCAGCTTCCGAGCTGAACGCTTTGTCGTCAGATGTGGCAAAAGCGCCGATGAGCGCTTTGCATTCCGACTCGTACAATTCAAAGTGCTTCCAGGTCTTCTCGACATCAGCCGCTTCGAAGTTGTACACCGAGAATTGCAGTTCGTCAGCGAAACGCACATCCCCGTAGGTCGTCGCCTGGCCTGTTTGCGGCTCCCGCGCCCAAACAATTTGGTAAATGCTGTCGACATCCTGAAGAAATGCGGCGATACGCTCCAGACCGTAAGTTACCTCGGCGGAGATTGGTTCGAGATCAACACCTCCGCACTGCTGAAAGTAAGTGAACTGTGTGATCTCCAGACCATCGAGCATGACTTGCCAACCGATTCCCCAAGCCCCAAGTGTGGGGGACTCCCAGTTGTCTTCTTCGAATTTAATGTCGTGCTGGCGAAGGTCAATCCCGATCGCTTTGAGCGACTCCAGATAGAGGTCCTGCACGTTGTCCGGAGGCGGCTTGAGGATGACTTGCAACTGCGTGTGCTTGAAAAGCCTATTGGGGTTTTCGCCATAGCGTCCGTCAGCGGGACGACGTGAGGGCTGCACATAGGCAACTTTGTACGGTTGTCGGCCCAGCACCCGAAGAAATGTCTCGGGAGCCATGGTCCCGGCACCAACCTCCACGTCGTACGGCTGCTGCAGTACGCATCCACGCTCAGCCCAGAATGTCTGCAGGCGAAGAATCAATTCCTGAAAAGTGGGCGGTTTGGAATCAGCAGCGGTCACAGTTGTAGCAAAGCACTTAGCAGCCGGCCGTTAGCATTCACCGTGTTGGCGCCGGCCACGCTCGTAGAACAGTGTCGATTGAATCCGAAGTGACATGGCTAAGTGGCGATTCTTTCCAGCATCGCAGCGGTCACGAGCTTCTTTTCAATATGCCGCTCCAGCGTTTGTACCAGGTACTTTCGCAGATCGCTGGCGCGAGACTTGCTTCCAGGTGTTGCAACGAAGTTCTCTACTGGCGCGCGAAACATCTGGCTTGCCAACAGCCGCGATTCGCTGGTCATCTCCGACGATGCGAGCCGCTTATCGTCGGCGCACATCAAGCCATCCGCCAGAGCGTGAAAATAAGCACGGCTCCCATTGAGTTCGCGCCCGCAAACAATGCATTCAGTGAGTTCCGGCAGAAAACCCATCAGTCGCGTCAACCAGAGATCAAAGTAAGTAACTGCTGCCCAGATATCCGGTCCATGCAGACGACTTAACACCGCGAGTGTCAGCCGGAACACAGCATCGTTCGCCTCGCGATCCGGAAGCAACTCGTCCAGTAACTCCGCTATATGTCCCAGTGCCACCGCCCGCGGATAGCTAACTTCGGTAGCAAGCGGAGACTCGATCACCTCGCACGAATCCAGCCTCGTGAGTTCCTGCCGTTCACGATCTTCGTAATACACCCGAACGTACGTGAGTGGCTCCAGTGCGCCGCCGAAGCGCCGCTTCGACTTTTTGGCTGCGCGCGCCACCCCTCGAATCTTGCCCTCCTGCCGTGTGAATAAGGTCACCAGCAGGTCGGCCTCTCGCATCGGGTAAGTACGGAGGATGACTGCCTCAGACTCCTTCAGCGGCATGGCTCACCAGCCACGAATACAGCAGATGCGAAGTTCTTGCGGCAAGTAATCTTCGATTGTAATCGAGCGTGGGAGAGATGGAAAGAAGCGTGTTGCGTGAACCTGTTGCAGATCGAGAGCTACAAACGAAAGCGCACACCCAGCACCTGGATGTGCGCCCGCGAAGGTCACCGGACTCAGCTATCGCCCATAATACTGCGCATTTCGCTCGGTGAAGCTCTTCCACTTCTCCGGCAGATCATCCAGCGCAAAAATGGCCGAGACCGGGCACACTGGGACACAGGCGCCGCAGTCGATACACTCGACCGGATCAATGTAGAGCATCTCCTCGGCGGCGTGCGCCTCTTCATCCTTCTTAGGGTGAATGCAATCTACGGGACAGGCATCCACGCATGCTGTGTCTTTTGTCCCAATGCAGGGTTCTGCGATTACGTATGTCATAAAGTTCAATATCTCCCTGGAGTAAGCGACGCTTAACTGAAACCGCACATTCTAGCAATAATCCTTGCTTCCGGTACAGATTCGCGGGTCGAAACCCCTCGTTCGAGCAGCCAACGTCGAAATCGTGAACTAACCTGAAGTGAAGAAACGGCGGACTCATCGACGAGCGCCGGCCAACTCACGCTGGTCGCTTGGCTGATACTCCACTATATACCCAGCCACAGCGCTGGCGGCAACTGTCAGAGGACTTGCCAGGTACATCTGTCCCGGCCCACTGCGGCCAGGGAAGTTCCTGTTCTGCGCACTGATGACCACCTGGTCGGGACGCGTTGAAACTCCAGGTCCAGCATTGATGCAGGCGCCGCAACTTGGCTCGATCACCTGCGCGCCCGCCTTCTGAAATACCTCCAGGTAACCACGCCCGACAGCGTAGTCGCGCGTCTCCTGCGAGCCGAACTGAATGTAAAACTTCACTGAATCAGCCACTCGCTTGCCTTGTCTGAGGGCGTCGGCGAGGACTTCCGCGTACATGTCCATGTCCTCATTCTTCCCTGCCGTGCACGTGCCCCCATAGGCAATCTCGACGGGAACGGGCGTATTCAGTTCGCGAATATACTTGCCGTTTCCGGGATCCCCGGGTGCCGCTACCATGGGGGTGATCTCGGCAGCATCCAGTTCAATCACCTCTGCGTACTCAGCGTCTGAATCGCTTTTGAGTCCTTGAACCAGCGATTCAGCCTTTGCCTGGTCCAAACCGCGGCGGCCGACCAGAAACTCAACTACCTTCTCATCAGGAGCAACAATGCCCGTAAAGCCACCAATTTCGGCGGCCATATTGGTCATGGTGGCGCGTTCATCGACGCTCAACTCTTCCACAGCCTCTCCGGCATACTCCATCACCTTGGCAAGGGCTTTACCGCTGCGGACGTAGTCAAGGCTCAGAATCTTCAGAATGAAATCTTTGGCGGTAACATTAGGATGCTTCCTGCCACGTATCACGATCTTTACAGATTCGGGAACACGTACTCGGACGTCCCGCGTGATCCAGCTGTTGAATACATCCGTGGTACCGATCCCAAAAGCGACGCAGCCCATCGCACCCACATGCGGAGTATGCGAGTCGGATCCAATGTTCAGCTGCCCGGGGAGAGCGTAGCTCTCAAGCACGATGGAATGGCAGATGCCTTCGGAACCTTTGCGGTCCTTGAGTTCCCCATGGAGCCGAATTCCCTGTCGCTCAGCGAAGTCCTGCTGTTTGAGCTTGAGTTGCGTTGCGAGATCAAGCAGCCCAAGCTTCTTCTTTTCTTCTGAAATGACTTCATCGAGGAAGGTTAGATGGTCGCGGAAGAACAGGATGGTAGAAGAGTCGTTGACCTTCGCGTCTTTGCCGACGTAGTGCTCGAAAAAGATTGCTGCCATGGGCGTTACGTACTCATGACTAAAGCGCAGGTCGGCACGTGCGAAACCAGTATCCCCCGGTTTCACCTGAGGCACTCCCACCTCGCCGTTCTCATTGATCATGTGTCGGGAAAATATCTTCTCGGCCAGGGTCATAGGCCGGGTACCCGTTCTGATAGGTGGAAGAAAGACCTTCTTCTGCAGGCGCGCCACATTGAATGGGAAAAGCCCGCCGTACTCGATCACCTGCCGCGTAATTTCATCTTCGCCTTGCATGAATTCGCTTAGGGGGACCTCCTCCCCAGCACGGATTTTGTCTATCAGTGGGAAATTCGTTGAAGTCAGCAAGCCAAGGTTCTGGCAGTTCTGCTTGTAAATACGCTCGATGTTCTCGGCGATCACCAGCTGGATGCCGGCACTCATCTCGGCATAAGGCGACTGCTCCCGGCTGGAGCCCTTTCCGCGACGCTTGCCACTGACCGCACAGACAAAGCCGCCGCGTTTTACGTCGCTTCGTCCAATGGGCAGAGTAGTGCCGCATTTGAGGCCCATGTATGGGATCTCACCAAGGGTTTGATCAAAGTAAAAACAATAGTGCGCGGGCGTGATCTCGTCGGTCGAAATGTCGTCCCGCAGTTTGG
>JBLNFC010000093.1:0-4110 GCA_050263355.1 Acidobacteriota bacterium | reverse complement strand
TCGAAGGTCGAGAGCAGCGTGCACGACAATTGGGACGAGCAGGCTGCCCGTTCCGGCATACAAGAAGGCCAGACAGAATCCCGCCAGGCTTGTTCCCAATACACCGAACCAACCCTGGTAGATGTGGCAGAACCCGAACAACAAGGACGATGCCACTATGATTTGGGTCGAACTGAAATTTGTGAACGTGGCGAGATAGAAGAAGAGAAAGCCACGAAAGACGATTTCTTCCGAAACGCCTGCACCGAGACCCACAAGGGCGAACCAACGCCGTTCCGCAGCAGAGACGGGGACCAGGGCGCCGACCATCTTTAGCAGGCGCCGCAGCTGCCAGTCTCCGACAAAGTGAAAGAGAACGATGGATGCGGCAAGGACAACGGCCAATATGGTGAGCACGCGACCCGTGTCGTACCACGAGACCGGAGCCGCAAGTCCCATGGCCCGTGGCGGAATTGAGCCGAGCGAGCAGAGCGCGAGAACGATCAGAATGCGCGCTAGCTGCTGGATGCAGGCGATCTGGTAAAAGCGAATGCGTGCACGCACTTGTCCTGACGCGAGTCGCAGTTGCAACTGGCGATACTTAAGCCGGCTCAACCAGGGTGCGATGAGAATCAGGTATGCAACTAACAGATGTGCCAGAGCGGTTGCCACGAAAATAGTCTACCGTTTTCGGTCATCAGTCTTCAGGCTTGAATGCTCAGTTTGGCTGCTGTTGCTGGTAGGCCTGAGGGTACAATGGCCGCGCGCAAACAAAAGGTCAGGAGGATTCATGCCGGTGAAGCAGGGAAGCCTTGAACTTCTGGAACATGCCGCGGCGAAGGAATTGCTGCAATCGAAAATCCCGGCTCGGCTGGCATATATCGGGACCGATGGAACCCCGCGGGTGGTGCCGATCTGGTTTCACTGGACGGGCAAAGAATTTGTGATGGGGACTCCGCCGAAAGCGCCCAAGCTCAAGGCGCTGGGGAAAAATCCCAAGGTCGCGCTGACGATCGACGACAACAACTTCCCGCATAAAGTTTTACTCGTCCGCGGCACCGCGACCCTGGAGACGGTAGCGGGGGTGGTGCCGGAGTATGCTGCGGCAGCCGAACGTTATTTCGGAAGCGCGCAGGGAAAAGCGTGGGTCGAACAGTTGGGCAGCAAGAGCACGCAGATGGTCCGCATCAGTATCAAGCCAGAATGGGTGGGACTGCTGGACTTCCAGACGCGTTTCCCGAGCGCGCTGTCTGCTTGATGGCGGGTCAGAAGATCGCAAATCTGCGGTTTTTGTTGTATAGTGCCCGGCGAGCCACCTCCCCGCCTGAGCTCGAGAAGACAATCATGTCAACTTTGCCGGCGTCTTTGCAGCGCACCTCACGGTTTCGCGCGAAGTACCTTCTGTTTGCGTTCGTAGGCCTGATGTTGGCTTACGTTCTTCGTCACAACGAAAGTTTTCTGATTCATCCGGAGGACCCGATCTGGCAGCACTACCATCCGATCCGGTGGTGGTTATTGCCACATGGACTGGCAGGAGCGTGCGCGCTGCTGCTGGGGCCGATGCAGTTCTCCGATCGACTTCGGAAGAAATTCACCAAGCTGCACCGGGTTGTGGGCCGGATTTATGTGGCAGGCGCTTTGATTACTGCTCCGCTCGGTTTTTACATACAGTTCTTCCATGAGCGGACGGGGGAGCCACGATCGTTCACCATAGCGGCAGGGGTGGACGCGCTGTTATGGATGACGACTACCGCGATTGCTTTCGGATTCATTCTCGCCGGCAAAGTGCAGCAACATCGGCAATGGATGACACGTAGTTTTGCGGTGGCGCTGGTGTTTTTGGAAGTGCGAGTGGTCGGCGGAGTGACAGGGTGGGACAATCTGGGCATTCCCGCTATCGAGACCATCGTCTGGAGTTGTCTGGCGTTCTCCATTCTCGCAGCAGACATTGCGCTGCAGTGGCAGGATTTTCGCGCATCGCGCCCGGCCGCATCGAAGGTGCGAGCGGCGGCGCAGTAAATTGCAAAACCTTGGAGCAGGATGCGTTATACCTCGAAAAACTGCTTGAGTGGTGCGAGCAAAAGCGACCTCCTCAACAACTCTGTTCACGCGGGGCGTTATTTTTATCCGCAAGTTGATTGGATCGGTGGTACAGAGTACCTTCGGGTGCACCAATGAGTTTGAAAAACGACGACCGAAGGACTAGGATGGCTGAAGTTTGCCTTCGGCACGGGGCCCCGACAAAGATGCGCCAGCATGGATTCTCCCCACTGACACAGCTTTGACTGGGCATGGCGAGGCACTGAGAGAACAGGCGAGCGCGTTCATTCCCCCTGAAGGCTTGCCGGATAGGGTCAACTCCCGTGCGTTGACCCCTCTGCATTGTTATCTGTCGCCGGGTTTTAGTTGGTCGGTCTTCAGTCTTCTGTCCTTCCTTCAATTTTCCTTTTGACCGCTGCGTTTGCCGTTCCATGCTCGAATGAGCTCCGAAACTTCTGCGAGCGCCCTTTGTGTCTGGAATCATGAATCCGACTATGTGCCGGTAGAATCTACAACTTGCTCCGGAGAATTCGCGGACACTTCAAGTTCGGTGGCGGGAGCGATACTGAAAGACTTGGGCACAACCCGATGTTTCTGATTCTTGCTGCAGCGTGCATTGTGGCGTCTGCCGGGATCGTTTATTCGGTCCAGCGCAGAAGCAGGAAAAAAGTATTGGACCTGAACAGCCTTACGCCGGAAGCTCTCCATACACTTCTAGGGCAGAACAAAGATGTGCTGATCTATGACGTTCGGCAGCCGCTCGATCTTTTAGCGGATCCGGAGATCATTGCCGGGGCAACGCGAATTCCGCCCAGAGATTTGCTCGACAACCCATCCCTGATCCCTCGGGACAAGGACTCAGTGGTCTACTGCACTTGTCCCGACGACAAGACGAGCCGGGCGATTCTGGATCGAGCTCAGTCTATGCACTTCTCGCGAATGAAGTTTCTGAGGGGCGGATTAGCGGGCTGGAAAGCCAACGGCTACCCGGTCGAACCTTATACAGCATCCTTTCATCTCGACACGAGAAGATAGATTAGATCTGATTACAAAGCTCGCAGTGCACACCGCACTTGAAGCACAGGTGCGCGACAGGGGATGCAACTTTGCGCGTCATCATTCCAGGACGAAGATGTGTTGCGAGCACACACTTTTTCACAACGCCTGGTCCAGACACTGACGCGACTTCACCCCAAGATGTTCGGTGATTCGGTCGTTGGTCGTTCGCCAATGCGGTCGAAAAAAAGCGCGAGAGATTGGGACAGATGCTCGCCGCGTGCACAATTTTGCACCATGAATACTTGCGCCACAAATACATAAATAATAGAGGATGCGGACTGGGCGAAGTGCCTCCGATAAGCGCGAGGATTGCGGGCGTGGTTGGCAGCTCTAAGCTAGTTGCCTGCAATCGGTTGCGAGCGGCGGAACCGTGAAAGTTGCATGACTTCGGTAACTTTCCACAGCTTTCCCCGCATTGTAAGCTGCGTACGAATCGCCAAGAAACGGCCTGTTCAGTAGTTAGCTGCTGAGGGCTGGAAGGTTGGTCGCACCGTTGTCACGGGAAACGAGCAAGGACAAGGCGAAAGCCGGAAAAGGCCGAAGCAGCCGCTATCCGGACGTACAGAGCGCGGCGCGCTTTCCCATCAGATTGCCGATCGCGGTGAAGTCGGACAGCGGCAGTCAGACGACGGAAACGCAGAACATTTCTGCGAACGGTGTGTTGTTTCAGATTGAGTCCGATATGCCTGTGGGTTCGATGGTCGATTTTACGATTTCTTTCCCGGCTGACGTAGTGGGTTCGGACAATGACGTACGAGTGGACTGCAGGGGCAGAGTGGTGCGGAGTTACGAAAACGAAGGCCGCCGAGGTGTAGGGGTGGTCATCGACGAATACCACTTTGAGCGTTAGTCGCGGGTAAAGACGATGGACAACATCGACGTTGGCGTGCAAGGCGAGATGGAGACCCCGGGCGAAAGTGCGAGCGAAACCCAGCCCCTTCGAGTAATTGTTGCTGACACTCAGGCGATCTTCCGCGCCGGCCTGCGCAAGATCTTTGCGCTGGAAGATGACATCCGCGTTGTAGGCCAGGC
>JBLNFC010000092.1:0-2872 GCA_050263355.1 Acidobacteriota bacterium | reverse complement strand
GATGAGCGAGGTTCCCCACGCGTTAGCGCCAAGGATGTTGCCTAGCCAGCGATTGGCGTAGTCGGCGTATGCATTGCTGCCAGTCAGGTACGTGTACTCGGCCGCCATAACGGAAAGACCGGCTCCGTGCGAAGTTGTGTCATAAGTGTTCCAGGGGAAGCCAAACCCAAACGGATCTGCATTTCCCTGTGTGACTGCTTTGTCCAACTGCTTTTTCAGGTCAGCAAGCAGAGCGGCTTGGGTGGTCGCGAGCCCAGAGGGGTTTCCCTCCAATGTGATGGCTCGATACAACTCGTAATGAGCTAAGCCGGTGACATCGTAAAGATTCAGCGTGTCGGCAGCATCGTTTGGGCCAGTGATGTAGGCGTTGGCCCATTGTGCAGCTTGTTGCAGGTAGTAAGAGGCCGCTGGATGCGGAAGCCCGGTCGGGAGAGTGCCGGCACCTTTCAGTGCGAAGTAGAGTTCGACGGCGCCCAATTCCAAATCATCGCGCCACTCCGTTTCCGGATAAAAGCTGAACGGAATGACGGTCAGCAGGTTTCCGCTAGGTGCGGTGTTCGCCAGGTCAAAGATATGCTCGGCGGACAGCAGGCATGAATTCGCGTACGTGGGGTTGCTGGCTTGATAAGCGTGGTAACACATCGCAAACGCGGCAGCCATGCGGCCAGCGAGGTTCGGACTTACTTTCGCGCCGGCGCCTCCAGCCGTGTTAATGAATACTGGCCGGTTACAGATGTACCGGTACAACGATGAGCATCCCTGGTATGTATCGTCCATCTGAGGAAGCCGCCACAGGTCGTGGTCGCTGATGGTTTTTCCGTTTCCATTGCCGATGCCTACCTGGTAGTAAAAAGTCTGGCTGTTGTCATTCCACATCTTCAAGAGCCAATCCAATCCAAACTTTGCTTCACTCGTAAAGTTCCCGCTGCTGGAACCCGCGCCCATTTGATTGGGAAAATCGCGGACTCCAGCTAGCAGCATGGCCACTGTATAGCTCTCGGTTTGCACAAATTTCAGGTAGTCTCCCGCATCCCACCACCCGCCGGAGGCGTCGATTGTGGCCCCGGTAGGTGTCAGATCGCCGGAAAAGCGCCCACTGCTGTTCGCGTTCGGAGTGAGGTAGACCTTTGCACTTTGATCGTTCACGTGCGCTGGCGCCGTCCGCAAACTGCTGGCGATGTAGTTCGGACCATCCCGCTCGTTCTGATAGAAGAAGAGAGAATTAGCCAGGGCCGGCCCGTAAAGATTCGCTCCCGTATCGATCTTGAACGATGGAGAAGAAGCGGCGACAGGTCCAGTCACTGCAATGCTGTAGGTCCCGGCAGTCACGACGTTGGAGAAATCGAGTGCATAAACGAAGCCGTAACCGGTGCTCCAGGATCCGAGGTTCGCTCCAATGGCCGCGGAAAAAATCGTGCCGCCACTTGAATTCTTGAGGGCGAACGTGGCGCCGGTTTCTGCGGCAGAAGACATGAGGTAAGCCCGTTTGGAAGCTCCGCTAACGTAGCCCATTTGGTTCAGGCGCACGAACGCACTCTGCGCGCACGCTCCGGAAACAAAAAGAAGCAGTTGAGCGAATACGACTCCCGTGCGTAAGCGACGGCTTGAGAACTGACCAGCATCACCCCTACTACTTGCGTCTCGGACCATGGCGGCCTCCACAGAAACCATTCATTGAAACGCGTGAATACTGATCGCCAGCCGCAGCCCTGTCAATGGGGAAATGTCTGTATTCAGGAAGAATTCAGCTGGAGGAAGAAGAATTTCCACGATATCGGGTAGACGCGCAAGACCCCAAGGATTTTCGCTACCCGTGCCGCCGCTGTTTTTCCAGTTCGTGCAGGAAGTCGCTACGTTTCAAGGAGCTACCTACCAGCATCAGACCCAACAAGCTGTCGGCCACCGACGCGGTTTTGCTTTTCGGTTGCGCTGACTTATCTGGCGCTGCCAGTTCGACCTTCACTTCGGGGAGTTTATCGCCCAGCGCACTCAGAGATTCGATCAATGCAGCGATGCGCTTTTCGTGCTCTGGTCCACTGCCGGTAAACTCGATGCCCATTCCCGCCCCCACATGCTCCACCCGCACACTGCCATGGAAACTATGTTCCGTGCCTGCAGCACGAACATTAACTTTTACCGGCGCGTGCGTAGGGAATGTCGTCCCAGTCTGCACATAGCATGCGCCTCCACTGATTGCCGCCAGGCGGCATTCGGAGAGCAACCGGCGCAGCACAGTTTCAGGAATTTCCTTCCTTGCAAGTGGAGCCCTGACGGTGGGACCTCCGGTCGAGGCGGATTTAGGTTGCGTTTTCGCAGGCGCAACACTCTTCGCTTCCGGCTGCGCAACGACAGCTGCAACTGTTTTTGGCCGTTCGGCGGGCACCGTGATTGATTCTTCTTCCGCCCAGTCCGCCGGCGCGTACTTAATGCCCCAGAAATTTCCCGCTTGCTCCATCTCCATACCGAGTAGCCACGAGCTCTTGGCGTCGTCGAGCGGCACCACATCCAAAACTCGGGCGGTAGTTGCTTGCTGGTCCGAAACAATCTCAAGACGAACGCGGGTTCCAGCAGGCAGCTTCTTTGGCGAGATCAAGCCGCAGCCGTGCGCGTTGACCGTGACCGTGTTACAGCTTTCCGTAAACGTAACCTTGGGATCGAGACTAGTCACACGCAATGGGATCTCAAGCGGCAGGCGGGTGCTGCGGCGGATTGGATAGTACTTGGTCGACCTCTCCAAACTGGCTCCCGGCTGAGAACTCGATTTCGCGATCCGAATCGTGCGGCCCTATTTTCGCAGGTTGCCGGGCTCAGGTGGCATTGACAATCAGAAAATGTATTGAACTAGCAAACAGGGGTGCTGATCTGACCCTCT
>JBLNFC010000091.1:0-8527 GCA_050263355.1 Acidobacteriota bacterium | reverse complement strand
GCCGTTCAGCGCCGCGCGATCGTCGTAACGATGAACTATCTCTTGTACGGAAATTACTGCGGGCCCGCTTCGCGCATCAGTTTCCGGATTGCTGAGATCGTACGCGGGGACTTTGGAGGCCACAGGCTATTTTACAGTACACCGAAGAGTGCATCGATTCAGAGACGCTTGTCGATCATCATCAGGGCAAACAGTAGAGGCAAATAGATGACGGTTGCCTGCAGAAGCTGGCGTGCACGTTGCTTCGACCGTGGTTCGGTAACCGGCATGCCGAGTGTCGCCAATCTCGCACCGAAATAGAGCAGGGCCGTGCTCATGACTAGCGCACCGAGGAGATACACGGTTCCAGACATCGCCGACCATGCTGGCAGCAAGCTGATAGGGATGAGGCCAACGGAATAGAGCAGTATCTGACGCGAAGTGGATTTGCCGTCGGGCTCGACAACTGGCAACATGCGCACGTTGCCTGCCGCGTAATCCTCGCGATATAACCACGCAATCGAGAAGAAATGAGGGAATTGCCAAAAAAAGACGATGGCAAACATCACCAGCGCTCCCCACTCGAGACGTCCGCGCGAAGCCGTCCAGCCCAAAACACCCGGCATAGCTCCTGGAAAGGCGCCTACTAACGTGCAGATGGGGTGCTTCTTCTTGAGAGGTGTATAGGCCGCGAGGTAGACGAAGGCCGTGCCCAGAGATAACCAGCCAGTGAGAGGATTCAGAGTTACACCAAGGTAAAGCGCTCCACCCACGGTGAGTAGAATTCCTACAACCGTCGCATGCAGAAAACTCATGCGCCCGGAAGGAAGAGGACGGTCGGCTGTGCGACGCATGCGAGCGTCGATGTCGCACTCCATCACTTCGTTCAAAGCGGCCGTTCCGCCAGAGACCAGACCGATCCCCAGCAAACCATGGAATAAACCCCAGGAGAACGAAGACACACCTGACTTCACCGCGCCGAAGTAGTACCCGCACCACGCAGTCATTACGATCAGGGTGGTGACTCGCCCTTTGGTAAGCTCGGCGTAATCGCGCGCAAGGACGATCATGCGGTTGCCGGTCGGTGCAAGCGATCGTGCGGCGTTGGTCATGCGGTTAAGGGTGCTCTTTCGGTTCCGGGTATTCGCTCTTCAAAAGCGACCGGCACGTGCCGCCACACCTCAATAGCCAGAATAGCGGCTGTTGCCAGCAGCAAGGCCCCGACCGCAACGTGTGCGACCGTGGACACCACCATTGGCAGCTGAGGCTGAACGGTGTCACGCCCCCAAGCTATGCGTGTCAAGAAAGCCATGAATCCTAAACACAGCTGAGCAATCAGCAGACCCAGCATAGTAACAGCAGGGCGCTTGATCGCATCGATTTTCGAGTATAGCGACAGAGCGCGGACCGCCGTCCAGGTGAGGACGAACGCGACAATCGCCGCATTAGCTACATGGGGCCACCAGCCCATGCCCTTGTGGCGAAACATCGCTCCAAGAATCAGCTGCACGTACAGAACGAAAAGAGAGAGCAAAGTGAGGGTGACAAGGCTTGGACGATGCGAATCCCACTCGACGCTTGGCTGCTCTTCTATCCGCCTGCGGCCCGTGAAGACCGCAATGATAACTGCGATACAGAAGAAAGTTTGTCCTACGGCAGCGTGGGCCGTCGAAACCGCTGGCGGCAGTAGATTTAGAACGGTAATCCCGCCGAGAACCGCCTGCACGAGGATGGTGGCGAATGCCGCCAGGGCAAGGCGTTTCATCCAGCGGCGCCGCTCCACAAGCCAGGTCCAAATTGCTACTCCGAGAGTTAGAACAATCGTGGCTCCAGCCATGAGCCTGTGGCCATGCTCGTAGAAGACGCCACCTACCATGCGCGGCATAGCGAAGGTGTGAAAACTGGTTGGCCAGTCAGGTACTGACAACCCAGCATCATTGCTGGTCACCAGGGCTCCGGCAATAATCAGAACGAACGTCGCACCAGCAACGAAAACGGCGAACCAATGATGTGCGCGATTGTACGGCGTCGGTAGAGACTTCAGTTCCATTGTCCCGGAGTCGATCAGCTCTTGCGATCGGAAATTTCAGCCCCGACCCACATTCGGGGATGAACAAGGAAGTGGAGCCCATTGTGGCGGTCTCCACTCCCGCGGACCCAGTATTCTAACAGAGTCTCACTACGCCCCACTTGCCTTGAACGTCGCGTCGACCGTCTTCGAATCCTTAGGCGCGACGGTCACCTTCTGGGTTTGCTCCCCAAGTTTTTCGTGCACGAAGCCAAGCGTGTAATCGCCCGGAGGCAGACCCTTGATCTCGTACTTCCCGGACTTGTCGGTCACGGCGTAGAACGGAGTTTTCACCACGTTGATGTACATCTTCATCCAGGGATGCTGGTTGCACTTCACTGGCAGCATGACCTCTTCGCGCCCGAAGCTCTTCTGAATGGGTGGTGCGCCAGGTCCTTGTGACTCATTCCATTCCTGGTTGCCGGCTTTAGGCGTGGGATGAATATTGTGCGTGGTTTTGTCGTCATTCTTGATTTCGATGTTCTGACCAGCGATCACGCCGAGCACGTGCGGATGGTATCTGCACCCATCCTGATCGATGGTGACTGAATCTTTCGGAACGTCGAAGGTGCGGCTGCCAAGCCCATCCTTAACGTAAACGAAGACGTTGGCAAGATCACCATTGCTTACTTCCACAGTCTCGGCCTGGTTGTTCCCCTTGCAGGCGGGATCCTGACTCATGTCAATCTTTGCTGGTTTCGGAGCCGCACCATCGAACTTAACCGTGCCGTTGACCGTCGCCACCGTGCTTGGATCGATTGGGGTCGCTGCCGGCGGAGCCGATTTTTCTTCGGAAGCGTTGGATGACTGCTCCGTATTTTCCTTTTTGCTGCACGCCGCCAAAATGATCAGGCAGCAAACCGCGAGCAAGCCCAGAAACATCTTCCATTTGTTCATAGTCATGATTTAGAGCACCTCTCTCATATTTAAAACGTTTTCTGCGCAAGTTCAAATTTGCACGCGAAACTCTGGTCTAGCAACAAAGCTGTCCAGAACGACCTTTGGACTGCTCAAGACAATCTCAATTTGAAAGCGACACATTCTACCGCGAACCACCCCCGGAAGTTTGTGAGGATGAGCGAGCGGCTTTGCGCGTCAGGCCAGTTTTGCTTGAGGACGCGGGAGCAGCGTTGCTGGCGCGAGCACCGCCGCGAGACGCGCCCACTCTCCTCTGCTCCTCGGGTGTGAGTTGGAATATGTAGTTCACGAGCAGTTTGGTGTGATCCTTGTCGTACCCCTGGAACGACGAGGGAGTCGGTCCAGCAAACACCCACTGATCGTGGTCACGACGGAACAGTCCTGATGGCATTGATGTGCCCGGACTGATTGCCTGCGGGTCAACGATCCAGCGCTCCACCCAATCCGGCTTCAGGCGTTCCTTGGCCAGGAGGAAGTTAGGCGCGGTGGCGACCTTGTCATGCGCAGGATCGCCGGTTGCATGACACTTCAGGCATGGCGCGGCAGTACTCGAGAATAGGCTGCGCGCCATATCGTTCTCTTTCGCCGTAAGCGTCGGAATCTGCTCCGGTATATAAGGTAGAGGCTGTTGCGAGAGTGCCTCGAAAAAGCGCACCAGTTTGCGCAATTCGTTGTCCGAGAATGAGAACGTAGGCATACGGACTTGTAGATATGGCCGCACGCCGTTTCGGTTCGTGTCAGTAGTGTTGAGTGCCGGGTTCGACAGGAAGCGGCGCAGCCACTCGGGATCAACACGCGCGCCCTCGGTTAGAAGCTTAGGTGGAAGTTGCTCCTGCGCATCCTGGTAACGTTGCATACCCATCAGGATGGTCTTCTGACCGGGAATGAACTGATGGCAGCCCATGCAGTTGTACTTCTTGACCACCCACCAGCCTTCCTGGATATCGCGTCGTGAGTCTTCAGGCTTGTACTGGTAGCTCGCGGGAAGACCTGATTCCTGGCTCCCGAGAAGGAATGTAGTCAGCGCCGCGATCTGCTCCTTCGCCAGATGGACGTTCGGCATTCGCAGCTTTTCGGTCTCCGACTTGATTTTGCCCTGGTCATAAACGTTCGGTTCCGCCAACTTGTGCTCGAAGAAGCCCTTGTGGTTGTACCAGGGATCTTTAGCTGGTCCATTCGGCAGGCGCTGACGATCATCGGGATCCTGAATGGGTTCCTTACCGCCGCGCTGGGCTACATCGGTGAAGAGCGCGAAGTCGAGGCGCTCAATCGGTTTTGATCCTTCCGCAGTTAACTCGGTTCCAATGCGCCCTTCGTCCTCAAACCCGCTGATTTCGTGACAACCCGCGCAGCCAAAGTGACGAATCCACTTCTTGCCTTCATCCTTCAGCTTGGGATCCTCCATGAACGACGCATCTGCATAAGCACTCGGTTCCTGCTTCTTCTGTGTGATCAGGTAGGAAGCGATGTCTTGCGCATCCTGCTCGCTCAAGCGCAGGCTAGGCATCACCGTCATATTCTGCACTTGAAGTTCGTGACCATCGTTCGGACAGCGGCTGTGACCTAGATCGAAGACGTAAGGCAAGCCCTTCTTTGCATAATCCTCGGGGCCGATATCTTTCTTCTCGTATGGACAGTAGGGACGAGTTCGCTGACGGGCATTGTGAATCCAGCGCACGAGGTAGTCGTAGTTTGCTTTCTCCCCCACGCGGGTCAAATTAGCGGCGAATGTTCCGCCTTGCATCTGGTCGCCTTCACCGATGGAATGGCACGCTAGGCAGCCACGGGTCTCGAAGAGCTCCTTGCCATGATTCGCATTTCCGCCATTTTGTTTCGGAAGTGGATCGGTAAGACCAGTCTGCCAGATGTACGCCGAAATGGCCTTAATCTGATCCTCGTTCAAGCGGAAGTTCGGCATCTTTGTGGTCGGACGAAAATCGGTCGGCTTCTTCAGCCAGACAGGAATCCAGTTCCTGTTCAGCTTCAGGCGAGCGTCTTTCAGGTTGGGCCCTATTTTTTTCATGTCCTGCATCAGATTGTGAGACTGAAAATCGAGCTGCTGCAGGCGCCCGTCGATCTTGCTGTTTGCGATCTTGAGGGCAACGGATTTGTCGGTCAGGCGTTTGGCTTCCTCGTTGCTGGAAGCAGCATTTGACTCGCTGATGAATTCGGCCGCCTGCTTGAGATTGTCTTTCTTTTGCGTCTCCAACTGTTTGACTTGCTGGTTGACGGCCTGCAGGTCTTCGGGTTCTTTATCGTAACCCTCATAGCGATGGCAGCCATTGCAGCCTCGCTGCCGAAACAGATCCTTGCCTTCGCTGATCGTCCAACCCACATCGCCGCTCACCAGGACCATATCAGCCGCATGACAAGTCTGACATCCTGCTTCAGCGTTTTGTTTGGGAAATAGCGGCCATAGCCAGTGCTCATAATTCCCATGAGCTTTCTCGACGCTGGTGGTGGCGCGTCCATTTCCCTGATGGCACGGCGAACAACCGAATTTATCGGGATCGTGTGTCTTCAGCAGTTCGGGTTCAGGATGGCTGGTGAAAGCGCGGGCATATTCGTCGGGACGCTTAGCCCCCTTTGGAGTCATGGAAGCCGTAGTCAGCTTCAGCGGCTCGCGGATGCCCATGTGGCACGATTCGCAGCGGTCCACAATGTTGGCGTCGGCGACATTGATCTGGACAATGGTGGGATCCCAATCTTCGGTTTTGCGCTGCAGACCGGTGATCTGCGTTGGCGTGAGATCGACCATGTGATCGGAGACGTATTCGTCCATCTTCGTCTTCGCCGCAGTCACAGGCTTTAGCGTGTCGCCTAATTCGGCGCTCAGCTTGCCTCGCTCATCTTTCAGCTCGTTGTATTTTTCTTCTAGTTGAGTGAAGTTGTAGGTTTCTTTGTGGCCGTCCGGGTACTCCACCGTGGCCGGCTTCTGCTTGTATTTTTCAAGATCCTTACGCTTGCTTTGCTTGCCTGAGGCGCTTTCGTCTGTTTCGATTTCGTAAGTAAGAGCATTCACATAAGCGCGTCGATCAGTAAAGACGTTCTGAACGGCCAAAATCTTCGCGCTCAAATCCGAAATCTGACCTTGCAGTTGTTCGACCCGCGGCTTCGATTGTTCGTAAACCTGCTTGTAATCCTGCTCGAGAGCTTTGTACTCGGAGCTCCCCTCTACGTCTTTCACCGAGGTGGAAGATTTCGACTTAGCCGTTCTCAGAAATGATGTGTAGCGGTCTTTCCACTCCGACTGGTAAGACTTCCACGGGCGTTGGCCGAAAGACTCGTCCCAAAGTGCCCAGAAGAGGGTAGCAATCAGGATCACCGTCGCGAGCAGGTAATGCACCGCGTACGACTTGCTGACAATCGGATCATTCTCGGGGACTGGCTTTTGGGCCACCACATCCTCCTAAAACTGTGTTGGGCGTTAGTCGTTAATCTTTAGCAAAGCGTCCAGCAAAAAATCTGGCAAAAACTTCATCAAAGCGGCGCCTGCTTTAGCGCTCCATCTCAACTTGTCCGGACGAAGGGTCGTACTTGCGAACGCCCAATGACCAACAATCAATGACCAATGACAACGCCCAACTAAACGTTAAACCACGGCGTAATCCACACGTACTTGATATGAAACAAGAGTCGCAGCAGCATTTTGATCGGCAGCCCGACCATGGTGAGAAAGAAGACCATCATGATCGAGTACTGCAGCAGGCTCATCCGCTTGTAGTCCCGTGGGTTCGTGCGGCGGAAGTACGCGTGCAGGAGAAATCCTCCTAAGACGTAGAATCCACCCACCACAATCGCGCCGAAGATTATCTTTGCCAGGTTCGAAGTAATTCCGAACAAATCGGGCAAGTCACGGTTTACCTCGTAAATAAGGCGATTGTGGTCCCAGGTTTGTCCGGGCCAGAACCACTGCCAACCAGGGCCGCGGATGAAAGTCCCGATAATGATCATCGCAACCCACAAAACGATGAAACCGAAAAGAAATGTTCCAATCGAGAACTTCCGCTGCTTCCATGTGTAATAACCGCTGCCCAGTGGGTTGGTATCTATGTACGGGATCACCATGAGGCCGATGATGATCAATGTGGGCATTACGACACCGGCAATCCAGGGATCGAAGTAAACCAGCATCTCCTGTAAGCCAAGGAAGTACCACGGCGCCTTCGCCGGGTTCATGGTCAAGTTCGGGTTAGCAGGCTCCTCCATCGGCGCGTTGAGCGTGATCGACCACACCATCAAGATGATGGTGACGATGATGGCGGCCAGGAATTCCATTCGCAGCAGAAATGGCCACACGTGCACTTCCTTCTGCCAGCCAGGCCGGAATGGCCAAGCCTTGCGATGGTGGGTCTTCGCCATCGCGGGATTCGTTTCGAGTTCACCGATGAGTTGGTCGTTCGCCTTTGCCTGCTTCCACGCCAGGTAGATATAGAAGATCAGCAGCGGGATGAGACCGACAATCGGAACGTTGTCGGGCGCAGACATGATTTCCCAGAGTTGTCGCCAATCCATGGCTAACGCCTCTCCTTTACTTCCGATTCCAGCATGACCGGCGCTGGTCCCGAAATGCCACCATCCTTCCGCACGCGCCAGAAGTGTACGATCATGAAAATCGAAGCGACAATGGGGATACCGATGCAGTGCCAGATATAAGAGCGAAGCAGAGCATTGGCATCGACGATCGAGCCGCCCAGCAATCCGAAGCGAATGTCGTTATATGGAGTCATCCCCAATTGCGGGCCGAACGGTCCCTCGTGCCCCAGCAATGGCGTCGCCCGCGCCATGTTGGTGCCCACGGTTACGGCCCAGAACCCGAGTTGGTCGTCGGGCAGCAGGTAACCGGTGAACGAGAGCAGCAGGGTTAAGACGAGCAGGATTACACCCACGTTCCAGTTGAATTCGCGCGGCTTCTTATAGGATCCGGTCAGAAACACGCGGAACATGTGCAGCCAGACAGCGATCACCATCAAGTGAGCTGCCCAGCGATGCATGTTGCGCAGCAGTTTGCCGAAGGGAACGTCGTGCTCGAGGTACAAAACGTCGCGAAACGCCTGAACCTTCGTCGGATGGTAATAAAACATGAGTAGCGCACCGGTAAACGTCAGCACGATAAATAGGTAGAAGGTGATCCCGCCCATGCCCCAGGTGTAGCTGTAGCGGACCGCGTCGCGATTGATCTTGGCCGGATGCAGATGGAGAAACACGTTCGAGAGCACACCTAAAGCACGGTTACGCGGCGTGTCATCGTGCTTGTGGCGGAAGATCGATGTGTAGACCTGAGTCTTGGTAGGGTCCTTAAGCAGATCGACTTGCTCTTTAGCTTTGGCAGGGATGTCCGTCTTTAAAGACGTTACATCTTCTTTCACCCCTGCCTTGACTCGCTCCAGCAGCCGGACTCGATTTCCGTTGCTACCGTTACCGTTGGTTGGTTCCGCCATTAGGTCCTCTTAGTGTCTGTTAGGACGATTCCTTAGTTACTGAAAAGCTGCGGACGAGAATGTCCGCGCCACATTACACTCCGGTCAGAAACGCCCCCGGATCGTTGAACTTGCTCGGTTG
>JBLNFC010000090.1:0-8234 GCA_050263355.1 Acidobacteriota bacterium | reverse complement strand
CCTTTTTGCCATTTTGCTCTTCAGCGGTCTTTTTGATTGTTGCCAGCGGAACCTGCTCGAAATGTGTTTTCGCTTTCGCCATCTGTGCACTTTCTATCGATCTTGCCAACAGTAGCAGCCTTAACTGGCTACGGGGAGACTCTTTACGCCGCCGCGAAGCGGGTGAATTGGGTGTGCAGTGCCTGTCGTCAACCCTGCCGTGCGGCACGTAGAACTCTCCAATACGAGGCGGTACGATAGCGCAACGTGCTTGACGTTAAGCGCAGATACGGTATAATACGTTTGCGTCAGGTTAGCAAGTGCGGATTAGCGAGGCCCGGAGGTCCTTATGAGCTCACAGCCCAGAAAGCCTTTTATGAACTTTAAGACCATGGCCCAGACCGAAGTCCCCCAGGGACGCAATGGCAAACACAAACGGATCGTCACCCAAGTACTCTCCGACCTTGATCAGCTGAAAGACGGCAACGCGCTGAAAGTCCCTTTGGCGGACCTGCCTCAAAGCAAGGAGAAGGTGCGTTCGGCCCTGAACAGGGCAACTCGAAAACAGGGGCGCCGGGTAGCGACGGCTTCTGATGCTGAGTTTCTCTACGTTTGGAATCAGAACGATTAGATACTGCGTTCAGCAGCGATTCGGGAATCTAGCGCCGATTCTTATTTCGCTCGCACCACCATCACCATTAGGCCTTCCGTGCCAACAGGATGACACCGGCCATGATGGAGACGATACCGAGTATCTGTACTGGACCAAGCGTCTCGCCAAGAATTAGTACAGCAAGGATCGTCGTGCCGCATATCGTTAGCCCCACCGCGATCGGATATGCAGTTGCCAGCGGGAAAGTCCTGAGGATCAGAAGCCAGGTTACAAAACTTGCCGCGTATAAAGTGGCGCCTAGCGCCAGGAATGCCGCCAAACGGACGGGCACTCTAGTGGAGAACGAGAACTGCGGAAGAAAGTGCTTCAGGATCGCCAGCCCAGAGACGCTGAGAAGCGTGTAAGCGCCAAAAAATAAGAAGTAGCTCATCACGCCTGAGCTAGTTCCAGATTTAGCGGGCATAGGCGAATTCTATGCATCTGTTAATCTCTGGACGTGCGGCATCGACTGCCGTATAGAAGCTCAGGTGCTTGAGCGGAAGCGGGAAGCGTTTCACCCGGATTTCGGCAAAGAAATACCGCAAGATCGCCAGAATCTCAGCCTCGTTGTTGACGTGTTCGTGTCGCATGACCACCGCATAATCCAACCCGGTTCGCATCCAGTATGCAACCCCAGTGACGCACCGCCAACCAAGGTGCCAGAACAGTCCATCGGATGGGATTGAGATCCCAAGGTGCCCATTCTCTCCCAGATGCAGGGCGCAGCTGGCGACAACGGCTGGCAAATCGGTCAAATGTTCCAGGACCGCGACGGCGACGATTTTGTCATACTTCTCTTCAACCGGTACCTCCGCGATGTCCGCAAAGATTTTGCGCGTACGAGATCTCAGAGGGCTGTCCTGCCACAGCTCGGAGAAGGGTTCGATGGCATCGTAAACATCTGTCGAAGGCTCGTAAGGCAGGTGATTGAGAGGGCCGGCGCCGAGTTCTAGGACCCGGGACACTGGCCTGCCCTCGGCTAAGGTTCGGTGCATCCAGGTTTCGAGCCTGCCCACCACGGCACAAAGGCCCGTTGTGGCTAAACGATTGCGGCGATATTCCTCTACATAGACTTTTTCGTGCGCCGCCGTGAGAGGCGGACGCCTCCGCGGATAGGACGCCAACAATGCTTGCACATCACGGTAATGATGGTTACCGGTCATCCCGACCTTTCTTGGCTGAAGGAAAAGCACGATTCCGTGCCGCGCGATAATCGCATACAGGCCCACGCAGATCAAGCCGCATCGGTTGGGGCCCGGCGAGCGCATGAGGCTCTGGTCTTCGATAACATCCAGCCCTAAACTCCGCAGCGCTTTGCCAAGGCCCGCTGAAACCGTGCGCGTTTTGTATTGCCTGACCCATGGGACCATTCCTGTTTGAGCAGCGAGTCACGTTGGGCGCGTTAGTGTTCGCTTACAGGTAAAAGCCTGTCCACGCCAGTGGGAAACCTATCTACACCCTTGCAAAGCGGCGTGCTCATCCAGAATCGTGGTCCACTGCTGTGTGATCCTCTTTTGCCATGCGGGCGACGGTAACTCGGCCTTGGCCCGGTATTCACGGCGCCGTTGTATCTCGGCCATGAGCGCTTCACGAACCACGGCGAAATCTCCGAGATCGAGTGTCTGGTACAACCTTTCAACAACCGCGAGCGGATCGGAAATCAGCAACTCGTAGGTGATCGTCGTAAATCGGTTCTTGGGCAAATCGCCGGTACTCGCTGCCAGCTTTGCCTCGAATCGTAGACGATCGGCAAGCACTGCTTCGCGGATTTCATCGTCTCCCAGCAGCGGCGCTATCGCGTAGGTTTCGAACATGGTATGCCACATTCGAACTACCGACTCGAAACTCGTCCATGGGTCACGTACTATCAACACGAAGCGCGCTTCGGGAAGCAGGTCGCGAAGCGTGGTGACACGAAAGCCATGCGTGGGTGATTTCAAGATGATTGGCCGGCCGGTCCCACGCGCAGATACTCCAGCCAGGAAACCCAGGAAAATCTTGCGCCAGCGGGCTTCCTCTTCTGATGAAAGATCACGCGGATCCGCAAGCTTTAACGCCTCTGGCAAAATTCCCGGGACAAGGAGAGCTTCGTAAGGAGAACGTGCACCCAGGGAGAGCAGTGCAAACTCATCCTCTTGCGGCGAGCCCGATCGAATTTCCATTTCGTCCATCGGGCGTTTCATTCCGTGATCTCGCCGCGCCAGGGTCGAGGCTTCTGTGAGGACGAAATGGTGAGGGTTCATGCAGGCGTGTGTCGTCGGGTAGGTATAACGCTTATCGAGGCATAGAAGTTCGTGCAGCAGGGTGGTGCCGGACCGCCAATAGCCCAGGATAACGATCGCGTCTCGATTATTTGCTTGGGCCAGTTGCTGGCTGCCTATCGCCTGCTGCAAGCGCTCCATTCCTGCGAGCAAAGAACCCGGCCCAAGCGTTTGCCACAGCAACATCGGAGTCGGTCGAAGCTGCCAGTTTCGGCGAATTTGACGCCATGCGCACGAACTCAAGTTGAGGTATCGTCGGCTCACGGTTGTCGGCGTAGCTCTGGAAATCGCGAATAGATAGCCCCGCGCAATGCCGCAGCCCGCGCGGGATCTTCGGCAGATCGGTCCACCTTCCAGTCATGCGCTTCTTTTAGAGGCCGGAGCGCGCCTTTCGTGGTGTCGAGATCGAGGACATACTCGTACCTGCCATCGATCACGCCGACCGTTCCGTGACGAGGTGGTCTGAAAGCACTGTTTTTCTCTAGATACTGAATGAAGGCGAGACCCTCGCCCTCACCTTGACCATCCTCATTCAGCCATCGGGCAAGCGATTGGCCCACCATCCACTCCGGTTTCTGTTGACCGGCAAGCTCGAGAATCGTGGGCGCCAGCGCGGTCTGATCCGCTGCTACAGCAATCTTGCGACTTGTCTCTTGCTGTGGCGTCCTGATAATCAGGGGGATATGGACAACGGGTCTTGTCAGATCGGGACTGCTGTGCTGATAGACTCCGCCCTCAAAACTTTCCCCATGGTCTGCCGAGATGATCACGGTGGTGTTCCGCAATTTCCCATCATGCTCCAACTGGGATATGAAAGCGCCAAAGGCGTGGTCCGCGGTAGCGATGAACTCGTCGTAACGAAGACGACGCTCATCGAGCAGGCTCTGCTGGTCGGGTTCGTAATGAGGCTTCCAGCGTCCACCAAACTCCTCCTCAAAAGTTCGCACCTTATCGGCAGGCAGGAAACGGCCTCGTTCCATGGGATCGGGAAGATAGGGGTTGTGCGGAGTGATCACATGAATCCATACAAAGAATCCGTCCGGCAGACTCGCGAGTACTTCCCGCCCGCGTTCGAAGCTGGCACCCGGCCTAAATCGCATTGAAAGGTTGTAGGGCTTCCGGGCAAGAGAATTCCACAGGTTTGCGAGATCAAAATATTCATCAATGCGACATCCGAATCCTGACTCCTGATGGAGAGGGCGAGTCGCATTCCACAAACGCTGAACGCCGCCTTTCTGGAACGTCGGTTCGGGCAAGAGATCGTACTCATCCCCAAGACTTTTTGCTAAATAGTATGCAAAGGGGTTGGAAAGGAACGCCCCCGTAGCATAGCCCGCGGCTCGCATCACGTGAGGTAGGTTCTGCTGAGCGTGCTGCGCGCCGACACGGCCTTCCAGTTGATGAACACCACTTTGCGACGGGTAAATTCCCGTCAGCATCGTTGCTATGCTGGGTGTGGTGAAGGTCGAGGCCGAGTAGAAGTTTGTGAAGACTGTCGCCTTTTGAGCGAAAGCATCGATGTTCGGTGTGGTCGCCAGTTTGTTCCCGTAAACCGACATATCTTCTGCGTTCAACGCGTCAAAAGTAATCAGCAGAAAATTCGATTTGGGTCGCTGCGAAACCAGTGGTGCCCTCGCATTGCCTGTGGTCTTACTAATCGCGAATTCAGCGGCTACTAGAGCGGAAAGGGCGACAAGTGTTGCAATCGCCATACGTCGTGGCATTTTTTCGCCCAGGAACCCGTCGAGGCTGGTCACAACTTCCTTGCGAGTACGAGCCATGCAAATTGCAATCGCGAAGGCAAGGAAATGGACTCCCATCAGCACAGGCTTGAATCTGGCGCCCGCATGAAACCACTTCATGAGGCTCGTCAATGCGAGCCTCGAATCCAAAAAGACAATCAAGACCACGGCCGTCTTTATCGCCCACTCGGCCAAGCGTTCGCGCGTCGAATTGAAAGGCCACAGAACAGGCGCAAGGATGGCTGTGTAAATACTTCCCAAAGCCATTCCCACCAGCGCGGACACTAGTATTCGCACTATTACTTCGAAACCTACCTCTGAAGCAGTGAGATAAAAGGACCAGCCTTGAGCCTTCCCGCGTGCCAGCATCAGCCCCTCGGCAAACACCAAGGCGACGATGCCGAGACTCATGGCGCGCAACCACAGAGACATAATGGTTGAGCGGAAGCCCGACGATGCGCCTGCTGGTCGGCTCACGGGTTGCATTACCCCAGTTGACGCGGAATCAGATGTTCTGACAGATGTGATGGATGATCCTGCGGCGATGAGTAAGGATTTGAGAAGCCGAATTGGCAAACCAGGACGGTTTGCATCGGCGTAACCACTAGCCTGAATTGTCAAGGTGCAAGCCCCAATGTTGCAACAGCAGTACCGAACCGCGATCGTTCTTCATCCTTCTTCGGAGGGGGGAACTGTCTGCGGACGGTCCTAGATTCGAAGCGACTGCCAAGGGGACGAATCAACCTATCGCATTATGCATTAGCCCGTCGACGCAAGCGCCTTGATAATCCGGAAAGCGTGGCTACGATTCGCTGCCTGAGAAATGTCACACTCGCACCTACGATGATGAGCAGTGGCGTGAGAACTTGTGATATCAAACCGACCGTGTTCGGGTCGGCGTAGGCGAGACCGTAAAGTGGCATTGTGGTCATAAGGCAGAATAAACAGACTACGAATACAAGTAGATATCCCCGACGGTTCATTCACTCCTCCGCTTGCTGTGCGGGCGTGACGAGTCGGCAATCTTCCACCGTGTGCAAAGGTTTGCAACGACGCGGAAGGACTTATCTGGAAGATCTTGATTCTTGCAAGACAGGGCCGAGCACAGACACCGGTCTTGCCCACACACCCCAAGCGAGCGGAAAGTAGCACGCACACCCGCGACTGTCAAGGCGTTTGATCGACTGACTCAGAAGGGTTCTTGAGCACTGAAGGCTAAAGAAAGATGGAGCGGGAGACGGGGATCGAACCCGTGACATCCAGCTTGGGAAGCTGGCGTTCTACCGCTGAACTACTCCCGCCCAACTGCCGCCAGTATAACCCACGACACTGCCGCAGCGTAACTCGCCGCTCTCCCATGTTGTCCGACGCCGGGTTCAAAGTGAAACGACCGCTGCCATAATCCCCCCGACGCCTCGACGGACGCGCGACCTGGACCTATGATGAGAGGAGTACGCTTTCATCGAGGTCATTATCATGGCAGAACCCACCTACGAAGAACTAAAAGCACGTCTCGCTGAATTGGAAAAACAGGGAACCACCCGTCGCACCGGAAGCTTGGACTTCCGCGTTAGCGAGAAGGGCGGCGTTAGTGTCTACGGCTTGGGCCGATTCCCGGTCACGCTTTATTACGAACAGTGGATCCGCCTGCTCGACGTATCCGACAAGCTTCGGGAGTTCCTGCGAGAGAACAAAGACAAGCTCAAGCTGAAAGAACAATAAAGCGGCCGCAACGCGGATAGGGCGCACAGCCAGGGTCTGGCCACGGAGCCTTGCGGCAGGACTACCGCCGGGGCCGGTCTGCGCCGCGAGTGTCGGGCAGGCTACACGCCCTGACTAGGCGCTAGCTTGGGCACATGAAGTAATCCTTCCACTTGCTCCATCCGGCGGCAGTATAATGAATCCAAGTTTACCCGGGGTATTTATGCGGGCTCGCCGATTCCTGGTCCTTCCTTTTGCGGTTGTCCTACTGGCAGTCACTGTTCTGGCTGATAACCAGCAGAAGGCCTCAACCGCGCCGCCGCCTCTCGAAAAGGCGCCTCCCATGTCCAAAGAGACGCGGCTGAACCTGATTCGCGCGTTCAATGCCGAACTGGTTTACGTCCGAACTCCCTTTCCCATGGGCAAGACCGGGCTAAAGCTGGAGAAGGGCGTCGTCACCCCCAATGGCGAACAGCTGCAGATGCTGGTTGCGACCTATGGACCGGCCGCGAAACCGGGAGACCTGGCACGCATCACCAATATCGTGATCCACGGAAGCAGCATCCACTTTGAAATTAATGGCGGTCCCATCAAAAAGAAAAAGTGGTATCAGCGCATCGAAGTAGGAGGAATGGGGGGCACCACGCCGGTTGCGCCCAGTGACCCCAATGCGAATCCACGCGGCTCCTTTGTTGATCTCGAGTTTGGCCGCTCCGTTCCCGAACTCAGCCCCCAACAACTGAAGGATCTGCTCCGTCCTGTCTTCGATTTCAATTCCAAGTCAGCCGTTGAGGCATACCTCGACACGGTCCCTCCCAAAGTGAAGGACGCCATTAAGAACCACCAGGTACTCGTCGGCATGGATCGCGAGATGGTTTTGTACTCGAAAGGCCGTCCGCCCAAAAAGGACCGCGAGAAGGACGGGGATACGGAATACGAAGAATGGATCTACGGTGAGCCGCCCCGCGACGTCGATTTCATCCGTTTTGTCGGAGACGAGGTCGTGCGCGTCGAGACCATGAAAGTCGGTGGCGAAAAGATGGTCAAGACCGAGAAGGAAATCGACATCAAGAAACCGGAGGTTGCCAAAGAGTCCGAGCAGCCCCGACCTGCCAATGCACCCACCTTGCGCCGGCCCGGCGAGGAGATGCCCGAAACTCCAAAAACTATGCCCTCGGGGCCGACCGCGCCGATGCCTCCTCCACCACCACCTTCAGGCGATCCCGGCAATAAATCTCCGAACTAAAATTACGCTGCCCGGATCCGATCCGATACTGCGCTGCCCGAACTTGGCCTCCGCCCGCACGCGCTTTACACTGGAACTGTGAAGATCGCGTTAGGGCAGATTAATCCGACCGTCGGGGACTTCTCTGGCAATGCCGGCAAGATCATTGAGTTCTCACAGCGCGCTAGAGGCGCCGGAGCGGGCCTCATCCTGTTTCCGGAGCTTTCCATCAGCGGATATCCTCCACGTGACCTCGTGGAGCGCCCGTCCTTCCAGGCCCGTAATCAGCAGGTAGCAGAACAAATCGCCGCTGACACTCGCGGCATCGCGGTAATTTGTGGCTTGGTGACCCAGGCAAGCGCCGAAACCGGTAAATCCGTGATGAATTCGGCGGCCCTGCTGCGCGACGGCAAAATTGATTTCATACAGTCCAAGATGCTGCTTCCCACCTACGACGTCTTCGATGAGATGCGCAACTTCGCCCCGGCAAATTCTCAACAGCTGTTCGATTTCTGTGGCAACCGCATGGCTCTCACCATTTGCGAGGATGCGTGGAACGACAAGCAGTTTTGGGTGAAGCGCCTCTACACCGTCGACCCCGTCGAGGCTCTGATCCAGGCCGGCGCTAATTTCGTGCTGAACATCTCGGCCTCGCCGTTCTGGATCGGCAAGCG
>JBLNFC010000089.1:0-4409 GCA_050263355.1 Acidobacteriota bacterium | reverse complement strand
GGGCGCTTTCGCGCGTCTGCATTACCTGATTCAGCTGCTGCAAGAGCTGCTGCCGAGTCTGTTCTCTCTCCTGCTCGGCGCGCTGGGCTGCAAGTTGCGCCTGCTGTGCCTGAGTTTGGGCTGCCTGTTGCTGCGCTAATGCGGCCTGTCGAGCTGCTTCGGCTCTTTGGCGTTCCTGCTCGGCCTGTTCACGGGCCTGCTGCGCAGCTCTAAGTTCTTCCTGAGCTCGTTGGCGTTCCTGCTCAGCAAGCTGACGTTGCTGCGTTTCAGCCTGGGCCTGTTGCTGTGCCGCTTGCGCACGCTGCTGGGCCTCGGCAGTTCGCTGCTGCTCGGCTAGCCTTTGCGCTTCCTGCGCTTCCTGCTCGGCTCGCCTGACTGACAGCAGGCGGGCATCTTCGGCGCTCTGCACTGCACCGCGAGTGACGGTACCGATGGCTTTGGTTCCCTGTTTTCGGCGGAAGTAATCCTCACCGCGATTGAGAAAGTCTTCGGCTTTGCGGAGAGCATCAGGTGCATAGCGTTCGGCACCCGCCGCCTTAGCGATTGCGACCGCATTCCTGGCCTGCAGCAGATCATTCGGAGCTTGGGGATCGGAGGCCGCCGACGGAAGCTGCGACGGATCCAAGTTGAGAGTGTTGCCGCCACGCTCGAGCAAGTCGTACTTCGCCGAAATCGGCAACTCCCACCCCTTCGTATCGGACCTGATCAGGTTTTCGAGGACGACTTCATTGCTGGGCCGAGTCACAGCGAAATAGGGCTCGGCAGTGACAATAAGGCCGAATGCCTGAAGGTCGGTGCTTACGGTGAGATTGCTTTTACCATCGTTGTTGGGGGCAACTTCGCCGAGGTTCACTGGGCGCCCTTCGGGGGTGATGGCCCAGAGAACATAAGTCAGGAACTCAGGTCCGATGGTCTGCGGTTTTCTGAGATGCTCGAAATTCGCCTCGACCTGCATCCGCCCGGTTCTGCTCTCGACCTTAGCTTTGCCGCTAGCCTCGGGCATGAGGTTAGTTCCACGAAAGTCCACATTCGTGGCGCCGCTGTGGTGACGATAATTGACGGCATTCACTGTCCTGGAAACGACCGTCACGTGGAAGGTCGGAGGATTGTTCGTGGAAGAAGTCGGCACCGCCGTTTGCTGTGCAAGAGCGCACGAACTGAGTACGAGCAGGGAGAGCAGGCAGCGAAGGTTCATATGAGCCCCTTGTGAGTCATCCGATGAGTTTGCTTTCGTTCGGATGCTAAGAAGCTGTGCTGCGTTTATTACTAAGTCAGGTCAGCTTCATTGCTGTTCGGCAAGGAAGGCCAATGTTCTCTGTCACACAAAGTAGAAGATTTAGCGCAGCGCTGTTGTCCAGATTAGTGACAAGCTTGGTTAGGATGATGAGGGTGAGTTGCTCAATCCGACCAAGGCGCCGGCTTACGGTCCCAACGGTGCTTTCGTAATTGTTGGAGCAGGCTCGCGTCCAGCGGCCCGGCATCGCTCGTAGCGAGGTTTTCTTTAACGTGAGTAGGTTTGCGCATACCAACGATGGTCGTGCTCACGATCGGGTTAGACAAGATGAATCGGAGCGCCAATTGCGAAAGACTCATGCCCGAGGGAACAATCTTTCTGAGCTCATCTACCCGGTCCATTGTGTTGTTAAGGTTTTCGGGGTTGAAGTAACCGCCGCGCCAATCACCGGCCGGGAATCTTGTGTCGCGAGTCATGTTTCCTCCAAGGCTCCCTTCATCGAGCGGCACCCGGGCGATGACTCCGATATCGAACTTCTCGCACGCAGGAAAGAGTTCATCTTCCGGCGACTGATCAAATATGTTGTAGATGACCTGCACGGTGTCGACTAAGCCGGAGCGAATTGCATTGATGCCATTGGCGGGTTCCCAGCGGTTCAGACTCAACCCGAAGTAGCGGATGACGCCATCGTTCTTGAGCTTCTCGACCGTGTCTCGAAATTCCTTTTCATTTGTCCAGCTGTCGTCCCAAACGTGAAATTGGAGTACGTCGATCGAATCCGTTCCGAGTTTCTGGCGGATGAGGTCCGCGTATTTGAAGACGTGCCTGGCGGGAAAAACTTCCTGATACTTATAGCTGGGCAGCGCTGGCCACTTGTCGTTCATCGGTGGAATCTTTGAAGCGGCGTACAGACGCTTGCCTTTGTTGCGCGCGATAATCTGGCCAAGCAGCGCGTCGCTCTTGCCTTCGCCGTATGCCCAGGCAGTGTCGAAAAAGTTGCAGCCGTTATCGACTGCGATCTGGAGAGCTTCGAGCGACTGCTGATCCTCAGAGCCGCTCCACCCGCTCATTCCCCACAGTCCATGAGCCATGTCACTCACCTTGAAACCGGTGCGGCCAAGCTTGCGGTATTTCATTCCTTCCACCTCGGGATGTTGCCGGGGTCGAGATTAGCACAGCGTCTCGGTTGCGAGTGGGTGCGACGGGCGTATTCTCACCATGTGGAAAGTCTTCTGATAGCGATTAATGGCACAGGTTTCCGGATGGGGTGTGCGAGATTGGAGCCGTTCCGCAGAAGCAAATCGTGCGAGAGCAGCAACCTACCTCTGCGGGTTGCTTTGCATCTCAAACCAGACCACCAAGGAGGGTTGCATGCACAACGTGATTGGCATCTTTCGTGAATGCGAAGTTGCAGACCGAGCTGTGCGGGAGATACTGCAGGCCGGGATTCCCCAGGAGCGAATCATCTTTATGAGTGGTCTGGATGCGGCTGCTAAAGCCGAGTCGCTGCCAACCACCGATGCTGAACCGGAGGGCATGGGCAAGGCCATGGGCGAGTACCTGGGAGCCGTGACGGGAGCGAGTGCGGGACTCGCGCTTGGCAGCGCGTTGGCCAGCTTATTCGTGCCCGGCGTAGGCCCGATCATGGCGGCGGGAATTGGAGCAGCAGCAGTGCTGGGGCTGGGTGGAGCCGCTGCAGGCGCCAAGGTTGGACACGCATCGGAAGACGCGTTGGACGAGGGTGTGCCTAAGGATGACGTCCTTCTCTATCGTCAATTACTGAAAGAAGGCCGATCGGTCGTGATTGTGGAAGCCGAGAATGATCATCAGATATCCGCCTCGTCCGAAATCCTCAAAAAGAATGGCTCCGAGAATGTCGAGGAGCTTAGACGAAACTGGTTGGCGACATCGCCTGAAGAGCAGCTGCGACGCGCATCCTAGCAGGAGCGGAGAAACGAGTTTGTACTGTCTCAGGAGCTAACGCCTTGTTGAGAATAGGGCGATGAGATTATTGCAATTCAACGGATACAACGTTGCCTTCCGCCTCGCCCGATTCACGATAATTGAGGGCGATGCTCTGGTCAGTCCATGAACAGTTGAAATTGTCGGCTCCGATCACAATCGCATGGCGAGTATCGGTTATCTTCATCTTCCACGTCTTGTTATTCGCTAAAACTGTCATAACCGCGCTCGGCTCCGACGAGCAGTCCACAGCGACCAGCTTTCCCTTCAGGAATTTCGGGGCGGCAATATTGTGCGTCGGCGCTGGCATTGGTTCGCCTGATGGCGAGCCCTTTCCCGGCGGTTGGGCGTTCGCGTCATGCCCGGCAGTCACGCGGACGAGCTCGCCACCATGTTGTGGTTCTTTGGACTGCAAGAGCCGAGCTTTGAACGCCTGCGCCTCCATTAGGCTGCTCCCTGCACGCGAGGCAATGGCAGGAGTGGAACTACCCTGGAGTATGGTGAGCAGGGCGATACCTTCGTCGATCTTTTGATCGGATAAGTACATCATTGCCAGATTAAATTGATAGGCCTCATTGCGAGGATTCAGCTCGACTGCCTTTTTCAGGGTCGCCAGTCCCTCTTCGCGCTCTCCCGAAGACGACTGCGCGAATGCCAGCAAGGCATAGGCATCGGCAAAGCCAGGGTCCAGAGCAATGGAAGCCTGGAGTTCTTTCTTCATAAGCGCAATTTTGTCTGGATCGTCCGAGAAGCCACCCTCTTCGTTCAAGAGCAGAGCGGAATAGTAGTGAACCCTGGGATCCTTGGAATCGAGCGCGGAAGCTTTCTGGAAATACGCTTGAGCATGCGCGAAATCGCGTTTCCGCAAGTTGGCATAGCCTAAGCCGCGAAGAGCGCCGGCGTTTGCAGGCTGCTCTTTTAATATGTCCTGAAACTCCTGCTCTGCTTTTTCGTGATAGTCGATGGAGTGGGAGTGCATATCAGCCATGGCCACCTTGGCGTCGAGCGGACTGATTGGGTTGACGGTGTACGCGGCGGAGTCGATATCGCCGGGGAGTGGAATTGGGTAGTAACGCACCCGGCCGCGGCCCATATATTTGCGGAGTTCCTTTTCCAGTTGTGCGGCGCTCATTCCCAAAGCCTGCTGAATAGCTTCCGGGACCGGAACCTTGCGGTCGAGCACTGCGCTGAAGTAATTCGATAATTTCGGAAT
>JBLNFC010000088.1:0-2542 GCA_050263355.1 Acidobacteriota bacterium | reverse complement strand
CCTCAACCAAGTCTTGCTGCATGTGCCCGGCAAGAGCGATAGGGCCACCGAATCCGACGGTTCCGAGCCACAAGAAATATCCGACGAATTGAGACACGGTCCCTTTCGAGACCCCTTGTTCTGACGAATTGCCGTCACTCATCACTTTGCCGAATTTGTATGGTCAAGGGCGGCGCGGAGACCCTTAGCTAATTTGAGAGCGTCGTCGACCGCCCAGAAGTGCATAAAGAAGAGGCGCGGCTCTTCCCTGAGCATGTGATTATGTAGTGCGGTAACAGCGATTCCGTGTTCTCGGAGTGCCTTGATCACCGGATTCACCTCCGTTGCAAGCAATACAAAATCGCCCGTGATCGCCGCCCTTCCACTGCCGATTAACTGGAAATTTAAAGCGGTGGCGACACCCATCGAGGGCGGAACCTTCATCCCTGCATCGGTGATGGTTTCGGCTCTGGGCACCGCGACTTGCAGCACTCCATTTTTGATTTTGCCGTCATGTCCGAGGATTTGCTCCACTTGCTTCGTATCGAAAGCAGGCTCCGCAGCGGGCTCGGTGGCGGGTTTGGTGTCCGGAGCAGGCGTCTTCGTCAATGCCAGCGCCTTGCGAATGGCTGTGGCGATTTGCACCGCTTCGCCGTGAGATGAGATGTGCACGTACATTACTCGAGGTGATTCTCCGATCAGGTGATTGTGGATGGCCGATTGATTGATTCCGCTCTCCTGCAAACTGGTGATCACTGGCTGGACCTCGTCTTCGGTGAGCACCAGATCGCCCATCACCATGGCTGCCGTACCATCTTGCATAAATGCGGCCCATGAACCCAATGCGAAACCTGCCTTAATCTTCACACCGTCGAGCGTCACCTGAAGATCTGTCCGAGGCATGGCGAACTTGATGACGTTGCCCGGCTGGACTTGGCCCGATCGTCCCATGGAGCTTTCAACTTGTTTCCACCCTGCGCCAAAAGCTTCTGGGGTCGAGCCGACAGCTTGCGCTGAGATCGAGTCTCCAAAGCGGACAAAAATTAGGCTTACAAATACCAGCCGGATTACTCGCGTGAAACGCACGCAGACAGCCATGACAAAATCCCCATTTCCCAGTAGTTAAATCGAACCGAAACCCTGTTGCTGAGCTTTGTCATACAGAAAAGCCGTAGCGGCCACATCTTGCAGCGCGATTCCCGTGCTGTCAAAGGTTGTTATCTCTTCGTCGGACTAACAGCTGGAGGAGAGAGCGGCCGATGGGCAAGGACTCTCGTCAACGCGGCGTAAGCGTCGCGCCCATATGACCCCAACATTTGTTATGTTTACCAGCATCGTTGGGAAAATCTTAAGTGCCGAACGCGAAAGAAGAAGCGCTGCTAAAGCGATTTGCCTGCAGAAATTTGTCTGAATCCTTACGCCGGTTTATTCAATCTGACGAGGAAGTCGGATTTTTGGGGTTTGGTCGATGGCATAGCCCATGGGCCGCGCTGGACCTGAAAGTCGTTGGACCTCAACGAACCTTTCGTGCAGCGTAAGTACTTGAAATTTAGTCACTTCGCCTTCCTGTCCGCTATTTCGATCCCAGCTGACCGGTAGGGCGCGTCATCTTTCGACTCACATGCGCGTTGGTTGCGTGTCTGGAGAGGACCCATGGCAAAGCGGATGATCCTGATGTTGGCCTTCATGGTGCTCGTGATTGGAGGCTTGGGTTTCGTCAAATTCAAGCAGATTGAGGCGGCTACGAAGACCATCATGCAACCGCCTGCCGAAGCGGTGACGACGGTTGTGGCCAAGCAGGAGAAGTGGCCGTCGACGCTGAACGTCATCGGCACGATGGAAGCCGTTCAGGGTGTCACAGTTAGCGCGGACCTACCCGGCACCGTTGCGCACATTGCCTTCGAGTCGGGCCAGGCTGTCAACGCCGGTGACGTCTTGGTCGAGTTGGATACGCGACAGGAACGCGCCCAGTTAGCCAACGTGGAAGCGCAGCGCGACCTCGCCAAAGTTAACTTTGCTCGCCTGAGCGAACTAGTTAAGCAGGGTGTACTTGCGCGTCAGGAGTACGACACCGCTACCGCCCAGCAAAAGGCGACAGAAGCCCAGGTCGGGGAGATCCGCGCGACCATTGCTCGTAAGACCATTCGCGCGCCCTTCTCAGGGATTCTCGGCATTCGGCAAGTGAACCTCGGGCAGTATCTCGCCGCCGGCCAGGCAATCGTTCCTTTGCAATCACTGAATCCAATTTACGTGAACTTCGGAGTGCCACAGGAAACCGCAGGAAAAGTTCGCATCGGCGGGAGTCTGCGAGTGACCAGCACGGACGTCTCGGGAGCTCGATTTTCCGGACGCGTCAACGCAATCGATTCCGTGGTGAACGAAGCGACCAGAAATATACAGGTACAGGCAAAGCTTGCAAATCCGGAGGGCAAACTGCGGCCGGGCATGTTTGTGCAGGTCGAAATGGTCACCGGAGCGGAGCGTCCAGTAATCGCGCTCCCGGCGACAGCCATCAACTATGCGCCCTATGGAGACTCTGTTTACATCGTGTCCGACATGAAAG
>JBLNFC010000087.1:0-10833 GCA_050263355.1 Acidobacteriota bacterium | reverse complement strand
CAGCTGGTTCAACGCATTTCCGTAGAACACTCGCTGGGTTGTTACATGGTCGAAGGCGGCCCTGACACCGGTGACAGCCGCATCGATCCCAATGTTGTTTTGCAGAGACGTGATCAGATCCTGTATGGCCTGGAAAACCGGAGCGCCAGGGTCCGAGAACAGCTGGGAGCCCGGGACATTGACCTGCAGCTGAAAACCTTCGCCCACAGCTACCGAATTGACGCCGGCATTGCCGTCATAACGAACTCCAGAGGGCTGAGTGGCGTCGAGCACAAAAGGAGTGGTCTTCGAGTTCGTGCCCGCAAATACAAAGCGGCCCTGGAACGACAGGTTAGCGATGCCCACGAGTTGCGCCTGGATTCCGGTCAGATCGTCAGCCAGCGAATTGCGGTTAGCGTCAGAGAGAGTTCCGTTTGCACCCTGCACGCCGAGCGAAATGGCCCGCTGCAAAGTAGTCACAACCGAGTTCAGTGTGGCATCAGCGGTTCGCAGCTCCCCTTGAATGCTGGTAATACTGCGCAGGTATTGGTCAGTTTGGTCCGCCCGCGCATGGTTACCCACCAGCACGGCGGCGGCCGTGGGATCATCCGACGGCTTATTTACACGGTGGCCGCTGGAAACCTGGAGCAGAGCAGTCTCGGCCTCTTTCTCGGTGCGCTGCAGCGCCTGCAGTAGGTCATTGCTGGTGTTTGGATTAACACGCATGTTAGTACCTTCCCAGATTCACAGCTGTATCCATAACTTCGCTGATGGTCGACACCACGCGTGCTGCCGCTTCAAAGGCGCGCTGGTAACGTAGAAGATTCCCCGCTTCCTCATCCAGAGAAACTCCCGAGATGCTGGATCGCTGATTTTCCAGCTGCTGCAGAATGAGGCCAGATGCGTCCTGCGCGGCCGAGTTGGTGGCTACCTCGTTGCCAACTTTAAAAACCAAATTGGCGTAATAGTCGGTGGGGCTCTGCCCGGCAGCTACCGCCTGATTGCGGATCGCAAGCAGCAACCCCAGGTTGCCGTTGCTTCCGGGGCTTTGATCGGAGCTGGCCGCCAGCAAAGCCGGATCGGAGACCTGGACCTTGAAGCTGCTGGCAGCACCGCTTACGCCCGCAGGTGGCGGAACAAAAAAGTCACCTCCGCCGTTGCCATTCAGATCGTAGCCTCCGTGGTGGACCGTGTTGAAGGATGTGGCCAAGCCGGCGGCCAGAATGTCCAAATCCGAAATAGTTGACGGCAGTCTTTGATCGCGCATTTCAATCAGCCCTGCCAGCTGCCCTCCCACCAAAGAGGCGGTCACGTCGGCGCCCTGGGCAAAGATATGCTGGAAACCGGATGGATCTGCCTGCGTGAGAAGTTGGAAGGAGCGTGATCCCGCCACCAACGCAGTGCCATTTGACGTCGTCAACGTGATGCCTTCATCACTCTGGATAACCGAAACATCAAGCAATTGCGAGAGCTGCCCGATTAGCACATTGCGACGATCCAGGAACGCGCTGGCGTCCTGATGCACGTTCTCCATGGAAGCAATTTGGACATTCAATTGAGCGATTTGCTGAGTAACACTATTTACTTGCCGCACCGATTGCGTGACATTCAGGTCAAGATTTGAACGCTGTTGCTGGATATTGTGAACTACGTTCTGAAAGGCGGATGTCAAGTTTCCCGCAGCCATGATCACTCCGTGGCGCAGGGGGATACTTGTTGGGTCGGCAGAAAGCTGCTGAAGACTGTTGAAGAACTTTGAAAGCTGATCCCCAATATCTCCACTGCTACTGCTGAACATGACCTCCACTTGGCTCATGCCTGTCACTAGAGTCTCGAGCTTGCTCTGCTGTTGTTCTTCGGCATGGATGCGCAACTCGAGGATGGGATCGCGCAGGCTCTCGATCTTCTCCAGCAGGACTCCATTGCCGAAAGTCAGCGGACCCTGAATCACGGGATCGGCTTGTACCAGCACGGGCCGTTGTCGTGAATAGCCGGGAGTGTTCAGGTTCGAAATGTTGTTGCTGGTTACGTCCAAGGCTCCTTGTTCGGCGAGGAGCGCCCGTACGGCCATGGTCATGATTCCCACTAGACTGGACATGGACTTAGCCCCTCCTTCCCGCATGCTCGGGTACGTATTCAGCGGATCGAGGCGAATAGGCACCTGCCGAGAGCAGCGCCAGACGAACCAACATGTCGAACCATTGACGGGCGCGGCTAAGGAAAAAATGGTTGACCCGGTTGAGATGGCGAACCCGCTCTTCCAACGCGATGCATTGGTGCCGTAGGGCCGTCCGCTCCTGTTCGAAGCTGTCTTGCTGAAGGTCAGCCGGGTTGTCAGCGGATTTCAGGAGATGATTGTCTTGGCGGCTCTCGCGGCAATGCGCCTCAGCCTGCTTCAACTCGAGGCACAGAGTTTCCTGCTCGACCGTGAGCAGCTCGAATGCAGGCAAGTCCATGCGCACCAGCGCCTCCTGACCTTTGTTAATGGCCGAAGCTAGTCGCTCCATCACGTCCACATACTGCTGCATGGCCGCGAGCGCGCTGGTGTAGTGGGAGTTCATGGATCAGGCCAAGCGATCAATCTGGTGAGTTGGACGCTCCGGATCAGAGGTATTCTCCTTGTCTTGATCACGCCCACGCTTAGGCGAGGGCTTGCGTCGAGCCCGCCGGAGCGTCTCACGCTCATTTTCCTGCGGCTTCGACTCAGCGATCCAGGAGCTGGCTGCCGGCCGCTCGGTCGACAATTCACCCATTGTGTAACCTCAGTCGCGCTAGCGTCGCAACAAATCGGCTCGCGCCAAACCATCGGCCAGCATCGCGCTGGAGACCTGTTCTGCCTGGGGCTCGTAGCGGCCTTCCTGCAAAGCAGTCTTCAACGACTGCACCCGATCCTTACGGATATCGGGAACATTGGCCACCAGTTGCTCCAACTCTCGAACCCGCGATGAACTAAACGACAGCTTAGCTTCGTCGCTGTGCGCCTGTGCTGGGGCGCCGGCCGACGCCTTCTTTTTCGCCGTACCGCTGGAAGCGCCGGATCGACTGGATTCCGTTACTTCTCTTGACCCAATATGTAAGTCAATCCTCATGGAGGCTCCTCCGTCCAGCTTTACCCTTGCAATTCTGTTATCGGCAGCGGCTAAGAAACCTTTAATGTCAACCTAACCGCTTCGTAACTTTACCGCATTCCAGCAGTAAGACTCTGAAACATCAATCACTTACAGCCCTGCCGTTAGCCGGTACCCGCGTCCCAGTTTGGTTGGCTCCTCGGGGGCTCTGGCTACGCACTTGTGAGCATGGCCATCGGTTTGGCGAGATTTTGACAACGGCGGAAAGCCGAACAGATAATCAGGCTGTGCCCCATCTTGTTGCTGATCTGACATCACCTGTTCTGAGACGCTCCTTTCGCAAAAGTTTTCCGATTGCCGCACGAGGCGAGGGAGTCTACATCTGGGACTCCGACGACAACCGCTACCTTGATTTCGCGGCATCGGCGGTCGTCAATTTCATCGGTCACGGCGTTAAGGAAATCGGCGCGGCCATGTTCGAACAGGCGCAACGGCTTGAGTTTGTTCACAGCAGCCACTTCACTACTGACGTGGCAGAAGCCTATGCCGCAGAATTACTCGCTTTTGCCGGGCCTGCTTTTGAGGGCGGAGCGGTGTATTTCACTTCCGGAGGCTCCGAGTCCACGGAGACCGCGCTGAAACTTGCCCGTCAGTATCAGGTGGAAGTTGGGCAGCCACGACGCTCGCAGATTGTAAGTCGGCAGCAGAGTTATCACGGCTCGACTCTGGGCGCACTTTCAGTTTCAGGCAATCGCCGACGCCGCGAACTCTATCTGCCGATGGTGCGTGAGTTCGCTCACATAGGAGTCCCTTTCTGCTACCGCTGCCAGTATGACTGCAGGGACGGCTGTAGAAACTGTGGTGAGCAATACGCTGCCGAGCTAGAGCGCGCTATCGCTGCTTCGAACGAAGAAGTCGCGGGCTTCATCTTCGAACCGGTGAGTGGCGCCACGTTGGGCGCCGTAATACCACCACCCGGTTATTTGCAGAGGATTGCTGAGATTTGCGCCCGACGCGGTGTGCTGCTCATTGCCGACGAAGTGATGACTGGAATGGGCCGAACCGGGCGCAACTTCGCGGTGAATCACTGGGACATCCTGCCAGACATTCTGATTGCGGCGAAAGGACTGTCGAGCGGATACGCACCTCTGGGCGCCGTGATTGCGAACGCCAAGGTGTGTGACGCGATTCGCTCGGGATCCGGAAGCTTCTTACACGGATTCACTTACAATGCGCATCCCGTTTGCGTCGCTGCCGGACGTGCGGTCCTGAGGTGCATCCAAGTCCAGCATCTGGTTGAGCGCGCCGATGACGCTAATTCAGGCAGCGCCGCCGCCAAGCTGAGGACTGCTCTTCAGCAGCTGTGGAAGTGCAAGGCCGTCGGCGACGTCAGAGGAATTGGCCTGCTGTGGGCGGTCGAGTTTGTCGCGAATCGAGAGTCGAAAGAGCCCTATCCTGTGGAGAAAGGCTTTTCCGCCCGCGTGGCGCAGGCATGTGCTAAACGAGGTGTGCTGGTTTACCCAATGCAAGGCTCGTTGGACGGCATTTCCGGCGATCACATCCTGATCGCCCCTCCAGCAATCATCACGGAACCGCAGATCGATTGGTCAATCGAACAGGTGCGCGAAGCTATCAAGGAAGCGCAGGGCAGCATTTAACATCAGTGTTTCACGGCACGTGGCCGTTTTTTCTTGCCCCGCTGCTCTGCAGACCTCGCTCGACTCACATTCGTCTCAAGCTGGGCGTTATAAATGACGCTTACCAGGCCGGTGCTGTACCTGAATCTGCTAACTTGAGTGCCGTCATGGGATAGCCCTTCTGGAACAGCGTAATGCCGTCCCCGAGCAGAATCGGAATTATCGATAGATTGCAGTCGGGAGTAATGCGAGCAAGTGAGTACCTTGCTTTAGAGGGCTAACAGGAGAGCGCATGTTTCAACCCGCAGAGCGACGGCAAGAAAGTTTCCTGGCCTCCACGGAGAAGTCAATCCTCATCTCGCTGGCCAGGCGCACACCGTCCTGGATCAACTCCGACCACCTCACGATTATTGGGTTCCTGGCACAAATCGCAGCGGGAGCCGCTTACGCGTGGTCACGCTGGAACCGATATGGACTGCTGCTCGTAATAGCCGCGCTGGCCTTGAACTGGTTAGGCGACAGTCTGGACGGCACCTTGGCCCGATACCGCCAGCAGCAGCGGCCCCGCTATGGCTTCTATGTGGATCACATGGTCGACAGCTTTGGAGCTTTGGCTCTTATGGGAGGTTTAGCTTTCTCCGGTTACATGCATCGCTACATCGCTGCAGCATTGCTCATCGCTTTTCTATTGCTGTCGATCCAGTCGTACCTCGCCACCTACACTCTGGGAGAATTTCAGCTTTCCTTCTGGAGATTCGGACCAACCGAGTTACGCTTGTTGTTATCGATAGGAAACATAGCCTTGTTCTTGCGCGGTCCCTTCGCACATCTTGCAGGCCGGGCTTTTCGTTTATTCGACATCGGAGGCCTGATTGGCGCGGTAGGCATGGCAATCATGTTGATTGCTGTGACCGTCAGAAATACCCACCGTCTCTACATCGAAGAACCAATCAGATAATTCGATCTTCACGCGTACAGAGACCTGCACTACCTGAATCCGACGTCAGGCGGTAAGCGCTGGCTTTCGCGCGCTTGTTCGACAATATGTTGTGACGATACTTGGACGCGTGCGCCCGACTCGGGCGCATACTCATTATCCAGCTTACTGGACATACCATATGCTGAGAACATAGGCGCCTCTTCATGAAACTGCTCGCGTGTGTCGTCCTCTTTCAGTTTGTCCTCAATTGAATCGGCGCATAGCCATTCGATCAATCTCTTTATCACGGTTTTTTCCTCGTCTGCCTTGATGTTGCGAGTTTGTATGGCAAAGATTGAGAACTCATTGCGTGACATGAATCTGCTGTGGTTTCGCTGTCCAATGGGTCAAATGCCACCACGTACGCGTAAAGTGTGGACAAGTGCGACTTCTCAAAATGAGCGGCGGCAGCGGACGTTGGTCGAAATCAAAACTGTCGAGCATGTTGTTCGCAGCTTGATCGCGCTTGGTGAGGGCCGGCAGGCCGAACCTCTTCTCCACGAATGCCAGGAACGAAGAAAACTCGTAATTGGTGTGGCTGATGTAGCCGCGGCGCGAATACGGCGAAATGATCAGCAGGGGAACGCGCGGTCCTAGCCCGAACTGATCTACTGAGGGCGGCGGAACATGATCATAGAACCCTCCGAAATCATCCCACGTCAAGAAAACCGCTGTAGAGTTCCAATCCGGGCCATTCATAACCGCATTCAGTTGTTCGACAGTCCAGTTCTCACCCCGGCAGGTGCTATACGGCGGATGCTCACTGGCTTCGCCGGTCACCAGCCAACTCACGGCCGGCAGGTGACCGTTCCGTGCATCCTCCACGAAACGGGTGTCGGAGAGGACGTTCTGGTTCCAGAGCGAGCCATTCCGGATATGGCGTATGGCATCCAGCGTGGACCACTGATAACCAAAAGTTCCTTGAGGCGGTGCATAGTACTTCCAGGTAACGTGTGCTTTTTCGAGCAGATCAACCAACGTCTGAAAATCGAAACAGGGTGGTTGCGCAGTGACGTTTCCGGCGCTGTCCATCACGTCAACTCGTTGATCGTCGTCTGCGTCACAACCCCAGGTCTCGGATGGGCCGGGATTGTTGATTGCGCCTCCCGACTGAGCGGCCACGGTGTAGAGATGATTCGGAAAACTGGGCCCGTTCAGCGACGAAAACATGCGATCCGCAAGCACGAAGGCTCTTGCATAACGGAAGTAGTTCGGAATCTGCGCCTCGGTCATGTGCGTATACGGCAAGAGGTCGTTCGAGAGATTTCCGTTCCGAATAAGATCGAAGTGGTCCATCCGGCCATGATTGCTGGCTTCTATCGCTTCGCCTGAGGTGTGGCCGATGTCGTAAGGAGTTTCGTCAGGAGTAATTTCCAGCTTCACAAATCGCCCATCAGAGGTTTGTCCTTGGGTCGCACCGTCGGCGCCCGGAAAAGTACCGAAGTAGGTGTCGAACGAGCGGTTCTCTTTGATGATGAAGACAACGTGTTCTATCTTCATCAGCCCGGGTCGGGAAGACGGCGGCCGGGGTGGGGACGCCGGCAGTCTTGCCTGATGTTGATGGCTCACATAGAAGGCGGTTGCGCCGCTTGCTAACAAAACTACTGCGAACACGATGCGCCTTGCTCCGGCTCTGGAAGCGCTGGTCATTTGCCCTTTCCTCGTTTGTCAGCCAGCGGCTTGCGGCGACCGCATCATCTTGCAAGTGATACGTCGAGCTGCAATTGAAAGCCGATGGGCAGACGTGGTCAACACGTCCGTTGGGATAGAAGCTTTTGAAACGTAAGCTGGAGTCTTTCAGGCGGGGAAGGCAGGTGGCGCGCGCCCGGAGAAAGACTCCGGTACATTGAAGCGGATGGGGCTTTGAGCAGGAGGTGCGACATTGCCCAGCCAAGCAGCCCTTGTGATCTCAGGGAGCCTGCAAGGTATTGCAGCGCTGAAGGGGAGTGCAGTCCTGTTGTTCGGAGCCGAGAGCTGCTTCACGCTGCGTTTGCTCGCAGCCGGTTCCTCGACCTCCTGCTTTGCTGCCCTCAGGTCATCGCTGGCAGAAATAATCGGGAACAGAAGAACCAGAGAGCAGGAGACGGCAAGCAGGAAAGGCGCGAATTGTAAGCCGGAACGGCGTCGCACCCACAGACACAAGGATGGCGCAAACAACAACAGCCAGAAGATATCGAGTAATCGTTCCAAGAGCCTGTTCCGTCAGTGCTGACACTAGCCAAAATCAGAGCTGACTGTCAACCCAAGACGTTGTTTCGTGCTGCCCAGCAGCTGGGGGGAGTCGAGAAAAAGGAATCCACTCTCATGGCCGGTCGGGAGCTCGAAGGTTTCCTGCAAAATTCCGAGCAGCACGCCGTCGCGCATTGTCTTGCGCGTATGAGTACAAAGATCTGACGCCCGAGCTTAACCCAGAGCTGCTGCCGACCTATCGACCCTTCTTCTTCCTGCTGCTAGCGTCTCGGACATACGTAAGCCCGCGCTTGAGATCCCTGGTCAGGTCACCTGGGTCGGAGGCGATGTGAACGGGGGTGTCGACTCCTGACTCCCGTCCGAGCCAACGGCTAAGTTCTGCTTTCGAAGCTGTGACGTACCGGCCTTTCCGGGATACCGGCATGCCGGAGCGGGACCATCTTTGTGCGACAGCTAAAGGCTGTCCGAGAAACGCGGCGATCTGCACCCACCCACGTAGCTCATCTCCGACGGGAGACTCCGCGTCCTTCTTGCGAACGACTTTTTTCACCGACTTGCGCTGCGGCATAGATCTCCCGTATATACGCATCGCGTTGCCGAGGCAGCCACAATCTACACCTTTAGCTTCTCTATTACCTTGTCGCCGGGCGCAACTCCCTTAGACGTAATCTGCTCTCGGAGCCTGCGTGACAAATTGACGGCCAGCGAACGATAGAAACGCGAGGCCAGGTGCGGAAATAGTTCGAAGAGATCGCTTAATGCACTCCAGCTGAGCGCATATGCCTCAACGTCCTGATCTACGGTAGCAGTAGCGCTCGCCAGTGTGTCCTCGAGGAACGCCATCTCTCCGCAGATCTGCCCGGGCCCAATCTGCGCGATTTTAGCGCCCGAGGTTTCAATAGTGACTCTCCCTTTAACCAGGAGGTACACCATTCGTGTCTGCTTTCCTTGCTGGATCAGAGTGCTACCCTTTTTCACCACCACCAGCTTGGCTCGATCAACCAGCAGAACCCAATCATTTTGCGTTAGGTACTGCAAGCCGTTCTTTGCAGTCCGGAGTATGGAGACGAGTTGCTCCTGCGCAGGCTCGATCCGCTTATTCATAGAACTGAGGCTCTCTCCCGGTTCAATTCCGTAAATCAGAGGCAGAAGCGAAACATGAGCATAGCAGGGCCAATGCAGAAAGGGTGTGCACGAGTAGATGCCCTCGCGTTCTGAACGGGCGCAGCATCTCTCGTCGGCGTGAGATCAGGGTGAGGCATGCGGCGCTCGCTCTAAAGCTATGGGATCTCAATCAGCGCCAAGCCATACGACGGTAGCGTAAGGGTCAAGCTGCCATTGTTCAGTGGATGCTCTTCTGACGGGGGCAAGACTGAAGCACTAACCAGTTGCTGAATTTCAGTCTGGGTCGGATAGCGCGGCGATCCCATTTTCTCGTACGCCGCGTGATAATCGCCGTGGGAAGGATCGACAACCGAGACTCGCGAGCTGCTTGACCGGATTCCTTTGAACTGCAAGGTGAAGGTTCTTTCCATCCCTGGATGCTCAGGCGGCGCATAGTTCCACACCGCGACAGCGAGCGAGCCATCTTTTCTGCGCGTGACCAGAGCCGAATCGGAATTTATTTCCAGCCTCTGGTCGCCCAATTCATGCAGCAACTTGAACGCATTAAATGCTGGCTTGGGAATGCTGTCAGATGCGATCAGCCCGAACCCACCGTAGAAAGGCGTCTTTACCACTCCTTGTTCCTCGAAAACATCGGAGAAGGTCCAATACGACATGATGTCGACCAGACCATCGCACTGCCGTATGGTGTCGGCAAGCCATGGCCCCATGTAGGCGGAGTCTGTGACATTGTGCTCATTCATGTAGCTGGCATTGAACTCGCTCCAGATCAGAGGCAGATTCGGCATGGGTGATGCCTTGATCTGGTCGTGAACCTTCTTTACCGCACGGCAAACCATCTGGTTGCGGGGAATGTTCTCGTTCGTCCCAAAAACATCCTGAGAGCGATCGTTTCCGTAAACATGGCTGGAGACGAAGTCCACCGGAACGCGATTCTGTGCACAGTGCTGAAGGAACGCGTCGGCCCAGGCCGCCTGCGCGGTGGAAGGTCCGCCAACCCGCAGGCGTGGATTCACGGCTTTGATCGCGCGAGCAGTGTGGTCGTACAGCTCCCAATAAGTGGACTGCTTAGGATTGCCTCCCCAAAAATCAATGTTGGGTTCGTTCCAAACCTCGAAATACCATTGGCTGACTTCATCGATTCCATAGCGACCCACTAGATGCTTCGTAAACTCTGTTATAAGTGCATCCCACTTATTCCAGTCCTTAGGCGGAGCGACATTGGGCCGGTACCAGAATGCCTGAATGATTTCCTGGGAAGCCAGCTTCCTGGGCATGAAACTGAGTTCGACGAAGGGTCTTACTCCATTCGCAAGCAGCCCATCATAAATCTGATCGAGGTAAGAGAAGTTGTAGATCGGCTGACCTTGCTCGTTCTCGTCGTAGATGCCGATTTCATCATGTAATATCGCATGAAATCTCACATAGCTGAATCCGGTAACCTGTCTTACGCTGTGTAAATCTCGGCGATAACTGTCGCGCAGGCTGAGGACAGCTCTTCCCGATCCGAACATTTTCTCCCAAAAATGGGGCATAGGATGCGCCTGCGCAGCGGCATCGATCACCAGTGGGGCGTTGCTGGAGGATTGCGATGAGGCGAGACTGGCGAGGAACAGCAGTAACGGCGCGACTATGATTTTCCTCATGGGGATCTGCGGCAGTCCTTCTTACTAAATCGGTTTAGCGAGCGCCTTATATCATGCAGAATTTCCGAAAGTCAAGGCTGAGATGGAGTACGGACGACCAAGTTGGCCGCAGCCGACATACGACTCTCGTATCGCTGGGGGACACGAGGCGTGGGTCGACCTTACTGGGGTTCCCGTCGCAGGCTGCCCGATATACCCCGGCGCGACTT